>JAHJWA010000213.1 GCA_018828205.1 Alphaproteobacteria bacterium | reverse complement strand
GTGCCTGCAGGAAAGGCGATCAGCTCTCGGCTTCGCCGTCCTTGAGGTAGTCGCCGGCATCGGCGTCGGTGCCGTGGGTCTCGCCTTCCATCGTCGCGAGCGGAGAATCGCCGGTGGCGGCTTCCGCCCCTTGCGCGAGTTCGGCCTTGTGCTCTTCCTCGGCGGTCTGGGCGGCGATGATCGCATCCTGCGCCTTCTTCCACTGCGCCCGCAGCGCGACATCGCGCCCCGAGGCGGTGACGCGCATCCGGTTCATGCCCGCGCCGGTACCGGCGGGGATGAGACGGCCCACGATCACGTTCTCCTTGAGACCGACCAGCGTGTCCTTCTTGCCCTCGACCGAAGCCTGGGTGAGCACGCGGGTGGTTTCCTGGAAGGACGCCGCCGAGATGAAGCTGCGGGTCTGCAGCGACGCCTTGGTGATGCCCAGCAGGATCGGAACGCCCGTGGCCTTCTTCTTGCTCCGCGTCAGCTTCGCATTGGCCTCGTTCATTTCCTCAAGGTCAACCTGCTCGCCCGGCAGCAGCGTGGTGTCGCCGCCATCGGTGATCTCGACCTTCTGCAGCATCTGGCGAACGATCACCTCGATGTGCTTGTCGTTGATCTTCACGCCCTGGAGCCGGTAGACCTCCTGGATCTCGTTGACCATGTATTCGGACAGCGCCTCGACGCCCATGACCTCGAGGATGTCGTGCGGGTTGGGCGAGCCCGAGATGAGCGTATCGCCCTTCTTGACGAAATCGCCTTCCTGCACGTCGATCACCTTGGTCTTGGGGACCAGATATTCCACCGGTGCGCCCTCTTCCGGGACGATCGCAATCTTGCGCTTGGCCTTGTACTCGCGGACGAATTCGATCCGGCCCGAAATCTTGGCGATGACCGAGATGTCCTTGGGCAGACGCGCCTCGAACAGTTCCGCGACGCGCGGCAGACCGCCGGTGATGTCGCGGGTCTTGGCGGCTTCGCGGCTGGCACGCGCGAGAATGTCGCCCGCATCGACCCGCTGGCCGTCCTCGACCGACATCGTCGTACCCGGGGCAAGCATGTAGCGCGCCGCCTCGGTCTCGTCGCCGGCATCGTTGAGCAGCGTCAGGCGGGGACGCAGGTCCTCGTTGCGCTTGCGGCCGGTGGCGCGGTTCTCGGTGACCACGCGCTGGGCGATACCGGTGGCATCGTCGACGCGCTCTTCCAGGGTCGTGCCTTCGACCAGATCCTGGAAGCGGACCACGCCGCTCTGCTCGGTGATGATCGGCAGCGAGAACGGATCCCATTCCGCCAGACGATCGCCCTCGGTGACCTTGTCGCCATCCTTGTGCATCAGCACGGTACCATAAGGCACCTTGTGGATCTCGCGCTCGCGGCCCTCGGCATCGATCACCGCCAGTTCGCCGTTGCGGGCGAGACTGAGGATCCGGCCCTTCTTGTCGACGATGGTGGGCATGTCGCGATAGACGATCTTGCCCGACGAGATCGATTCCAGATGGCTGGTCTCGTTGAGCTGGGCGGCGCCGCCGATGTGGAAGGTCCGCATCGTCAGCTGGGTGCCCGGTTCACCGATCGACTGCGCCGCGATGACGCCGACGGCCTCGCCGATGTTGACCGGCGTACCGCGGGCGAGATCGCGCCCGTAGCACTTGCCGCAGACGCCCTGATCGGCTTCGCAGACCAGCGGTGAACGGATCTTGGCGACCTGCGTTTCGGCAGCCTCGATTTCCTTCACCATCGGCTCGTCGAGCAGCGTGCCCGCCTTGACAATCACTTCGCCGGTGGCGGCGTTGACGATGTCCTCGGCGATGGTGCGGCCCAGGATACGCTCGCCGAGCGAGGCGATGACCGAACCGCCCTGGACGATCGCCCGCATGTCGAGCGCGTTCTGCGTCTTGCAGTCCTCTTCGACGATGACGCAATCCTGCGACACGTCGACGAGGCGGCGGGTCAGATAGCCCGAGTTCGCCGTCTTCAACGCCGTATCCGCGAGACCCTTGCGGGCACCGTGGGTGGAGTTGAAGTATTCGAGGACGTTGAGGCCTTCCTTGAAGTTCGAGATGATCGGGTTCTCGATGATCTCGCCCGAAGGCTTGGCCATCAGCCCGCGCATGCCGGCGAGCTGCTTCATCTGCGCGGGGCTACCACGCGCACCGGAGTGGCTCATCATATAGATCGAGTTGATCTGCGCCTGCTTGCCGTCGTCGCCGATCGGCTGCGAGCGGATCTCTTCCATCATGGCCTCGGCCACCACATCGCCGCAACGGCTCCAGGCGTCGATCACCTTGTTGTACTTCTCTTGCTGCGTGATCAGGCCGTCCTGATACTGCTGCTCGTAATCGGCGACCAGATCCTTGGTGTCCTCGACCGTCTTGATCTTGGAATCGGGGATGATCATGTCATCCTTGCCGAACGAGATGCCGGCCTTGAACGCGTGGCGGAAGCCCAGCACCATGATGGCGTCGGCGAACAGCACCGTGTCCTTCTGACCGGTGTGACGATAGACCTGATCGATGACGTCGCCGATTTCCTTCTTGGTCAGAAGGCGGTTGACGATGTCGTAGGGCACCTTGAAGTTCTTGGGCAGGCATTCGCCGATCAGCATCCGGCCCGGGGTCGTCTCAAAGCGGGTCATCGACACATTGCCCTTTTCATCGGCCTGCGGAACGCGGGCGATGATCTTGGTGTGCAGCGTGACCGCCTTGGTCTCGAGCGCCTGGTGGACCTCGGCCATGTCCGAGAACATCTGCAGCCGCTCGACCTTGGTGCCGTCCTCGTTCTCGATGAACTCGGGGGTCTTCTCCTGCCGCTCCATCGAGAGATAGTAGAGACCCAGCACCATGTCCTGCGACGGCACGATGATCGGCTTGCCGTTGGCGGGCGAGAGGATGTTGTTGGTCGACATCATCAGCACGCGCGCTTCCAGCTGCGCCTCGAGGCTCAGCGGGACGTGGACGGCCATCTGATCGCCATCGAAGTCGGCGTTGAAGGCCGAGCAGACGAGCGGGTGAAGCTGGATCGCCTTGCCCTCGATCAGCACGGGCTCGAACGCCTGGATGCCCAGACGGTGAAGCGTCGGCGCGCGGTTGAGAAGCACGGGGTGCTCGCGGATGACCTCATCCAGGATGTCCCAGACTTCCTTGCG
>JAHJWA010000212.1 GCA_018828205.1 Alphaproteobacteria bacterium | reverse complement strand
TATCACGGCCTCTGAGCGAGAAGCGGCGGCTCAGGCGACGTCTGGCCAGATCCCCCGCGTGTCGTAGACCAGCGCGCCCTGGCGTTCCTCGGGCGGGACGACCTTGAAGATGTCGTGATCGACCAGCACCACGATGATGCCGCACTCCTCGAGCGCAGTGTCGAGATCGACCAGGGCCGCACCGCTGCCGTCGAATTCCGGCGGCAAACTGCCCGCATAGGGTTCGACGACATGGATTCGCGCGCCGAATTCGCGCGCCAGCCCGGCCGCGACGAAGCGCGCGGGGCTTTCGCGGAAATCGTCGATGTTCGCCTTGAAGGCGAGCCCAAGGCAGGCGACGCGCTGCTCGGGATCCGCTTCGATCAGCGCTTTCGCGCGCGCCAGCACATGCGCCATCTTGGCGTCATTGGTCTCGCGGGCCTGGCGGATGAGCCTGGCGTCATCGGGCGCGCCGTGGACGATGAACCAGGGATCGACCGCGATGCAGTGCCCGCCGACGCCCGGTCCGGGAGTGAGGATTTTGACCCGCGGGTGACGGTTGGCGAGGCGGATCACCTCCCAGACGTCGAGCCCCTGGCGGTCGGCGATCATCGAGAGTTCGTTGGCGAAGGCGATGTTGACGTCGCGAAACGCGTTTTCGACCAGCTTGGTCATCTCCGCCGAGCGGACATCGGTGGTGACGCATTCGCCCTTCACGAAGCGCTTGTAGAAGGCCAGCGCCTTGCGCGCGCAGCGCGGGGTGATCCCGCCGATCGAGCGGTCGTTGTGAGTCAGCTCCTCGAGAATCTTCCCCGGCAGCACGCGCTCGGGACAATAGGCGATCGAGACATCGGGGGTGCCCTCGCACAGGCCGGGCAGCGCCAGATCGGAGCGCTCGCGGACGATCAGATCGCGCAGCGCCTCGGTGGTGCCGACCGGACAGGTCGATTCGAGGATCACCGTGTCGCCCTTCTTGAGCACGCCCGCGATCTGCGCCGCGGCCGCCATCACAAAGCTGGTGTCGGGGGTGTGATTGCCGTCCTTGGCAAAGGGCGTCGGTACGGCGATCACGAAGACATCGGCGGGCGCGATCTGCGTCGAGGCCTTGAGCAGCCCGCGCTGCACCGCCGCCTGGACCAGACCGTCGAGATCGACCTCCTCGATATGGATCTCGCCGCGGTTGATCGTGTCGACCACGCTTTGCGAGACGTCGAGCCCGTGGACCGGGCAGCCCGAGCGGGCGATGATCGCCGCGGTGGGCAGGCCGATATAGCCGAGACCGATGACGCAGACGTCGGGTTTGGTATCACCGCGCATGAAAGGCATTTCCCTGAAGAGTTCGCCCCAGCCCTAGCCTCTGTCGGTAAATTTTACAGTAACGCGCGCGGCGGACGCGGGTTACCCCGCGAGCAGATCGCAGATCCGCAGCGCCGAGCGCCCGTCGCCGAAGGGATTGTGCGCGCGGGCCATGGCGGCATAGGCTTGCCCGTCGTCGAGCAATCGCGCGGTCTCGGCGACGATGGTGTCGGGATCGGTCCCGACCAGTTTCGCGGTTCCGGCAGCGACGCCCTCGGGCCGTTCCGTGGTCTCGCGCATCACCAGCACCGGCTTGCCCAGCGCGGGCGCTTCCTCCTGCACCCCGCCGCTGTCGGTGAGCATCAGCGTGGCAATATCGAGCAGCCGGGCGAAATGCGGATAGTCGAGCGGTTCGATCAGCGCGACATTGCCCAGCCCGGCAAGCTCGGCATCCATCACCGCGCGTACATTGGGGTTGAGATGGACCGGGAAGACCACCGCGACATCCGGCCGCTGCGCGATCCGCCGCACTGCCTCGGCGATCCCGCGCATCCCCTCGCCGAAATTCTCGCGCCGGTGGCTGGTCACGCCGATGATCCGCTTGCCCGAAAAACGCTGCTCGAGCGGGGCGAGGCCGGCGGCCAGTTCGGGCTGGGCGGCGATCCTGGCGGTAACCCATTGCAACGCATCGATCACGGTGTTGCCGGTGACATGGATGGTCGCGGGATCGACATTCTCGCGCCGCAACGCCGCCGCCGCGGTTTCGGTGGGCGCGCAATGCAGTGCGGCGAAACTGCCGACCACCTTGCG
>JAHJWA010000211.1 GCA_018828205.1 Alphaproteobacteria bacterium | reverse complement strand
GGCGCGAACAGGTCGTCGACCGAACCGGCGATCCGCGCCGCCTGATCCGAGCTGGCGCCGCGCGCGACGCGCAGCATCTCGCCGATCATCGCCTCGCCATTGAAAGCGGGACGGGTGAAAGTCGGCCGGCTGGTCAATAGAGCGACCGCTTGGGGGATCTGGTTGCTGGTGCGATAATAGCGCACCAGATTGTAGACATAGCCGGGGTCGGATCGCGCATCGTCGGGAACCGAGAGTCCCGCGGAGGAGGGGGCGGTGCCCTGGAGCAGCGCCAGCCGCGCCATGCCGAGGTCGCGCTGCGATGGCGAGACGCGCATTGCATGGCGGGCCGCGCCTTCGCTGTCGCCCTGCCACAGCAGCGCGTTCATCCGCGCATCGTGATCTTCCGCGCTGAAGCGGGCGCCGTAAAGACCCTCCAGATAGGCTTCGGCGGGCCCGCTCATCGTGCCGCCGCGCCAGGCGTCCCGCGCGATCGCGAAGGCTTCCTCGCGATTCTGCGTCGCCAGCGCCAGCGCATAGCGCGCCTTGGCCGGGTTGGTCAGCGGCGGATTGCGATCGAAGAAGGCGACCAGCGTTTCTGGGCCGACCGGATCGCGGTCGAGAGCGGCCTCGGCGCGCTGCTGGAGCACGGCCTGCTGGGGGAAGCCGGGATGGGCGGAAATGAAATTGGCATAGGCGCTGAAGTCGAGGTTCTGCTGCCCGCGCAGGTAATTCCAGCGCTCGATCGACTGGGCGATCTGGCCCGGCTGCATCGCAACCATGGTCGTGCGGAACTCGGGTGAACTGCCCGTCGACTGGGCGGCGAGGGGTTGGGCCAGCGCGGCGCCGGCGAGAAGAGCGACAAGTGTAAGTGTTTTATGAGCCATGCTGGACATTATGCCTTTCGGCTCCTTATCAGGCGGTGAACGATTATCCCCCCGGCGCGCAGGAAGCCTGCGTACCTTGGACCAAGACAGGATTTCCGCAAATGTTCTCTGGCTCGATACCGGCCCTGGTGACTCCTTTTCGCGACGGAACGTTCGACGAAGCCGCCTTCCGGCGGCTGGTCGATTGGCAGATCGAGAACGGCAGCTCCGCCCTGGTCCCCTGCGGCACGACCGGCGAGGCCTCGACGCTGTCCAACGCCGAACATCATCGCGTGGTCGAGGTCTGCATTGAGCAGGCGGCGGGCCGCGTGCCGGTGATCGCCGGCTGCGGGAGCAACGACACCAAGAACGCGCTGCTCCACATGCATTTCTCGAAGAAGGCCGGTGCGGCGGCGGCGCTGTGCGTCGCACCCTATTACAACCGTCCGAGCCAGGCGGGGCTGATGGCGCATTTCGGCCATCTGGCCGAAAACTGCGACCTGCCGATCGTGCTCTACAACGTGCCCGCGCGCACGGTGACCGACATATTGCCCGAAACCACGATCGCGCTGGCCAACAAATATCCCGACCAGATCATCGCGATCAAGGACGCCAGCGAGGATCTCAGCCGCGTGGCGGATCATCGCATGGGAATCGGCAAGGAATTCTGCCAGCTGTCGGGCAATGACGAGCTGGCGCTGCCGTTCAACGCCGCGGGCGGCAAGGGCTGCATCTCGGTCACCGCCAATGTCGCGCCGGCGCTGTGCGCGGAATTCCAGCAAGCCTGCGCGGACAATGATCTGGTCAAGGCGCGTCAGCTCAACGACCGGCTCTATCCGCTGCATTACGCCATGTTCGAGGACAGCTCGCCCGCGCCGGTCAAATACGCGCTCTCGCGGGTCCACGACTGGCTGACCGACGAGGTCCGCCTGCCGCTGTGCGCCTGCAGTCCGGAGGCGCGCAAGGCGGTCGATGCGGCGCTGGAGCATGCGGGGCTGGTCTGACGGCGGAACCGACGCCGACCGCAACGCGTGGTGGAAACGGGCATTGCGCCCGCCGCCCCTTTCCCTTTGCCTCCGCTCAACCTAAATGGCCTCCACCATGGCCCGACCCAAACCCGCCACTTTCGACAAGCAGAAGACCGTCGCCGACAACCGGCGGGTGCGGTACGATTATCACGTCGAGGACACGCTCGAGGCGGGGTTGGCGCTGCACGGCACCGAGGTGAAGGCGCTGCGCGGCGGTCAGGCCTCGATCAAGGAAAGCTATGCCGAGATTCGCGGCGGGCAGGTCTGGCTGGTCAACGCCAACATCCCAGAATATGCGCATGGCAACCGCGAGAACCACGAGCCCAAGCGCCCCCGCAAGCTGCTGCTGCACGAGCGCGAGATCGAGCGGCTGGTCGGTGCGATCGAGCGCAAGGGCATGACGCTGGTCCCGCTGTCGGTCTATTTCAATTCCACCGGCCGCGCCAAGGTCGAGCTCGCCCTGGCCAAGGGCAAGCAGGCGCATGACAAGCGCCAGACGATCAAGGATCGCGATTGGCAGCGGGACAAGGCGCGCGTAATGCGCGATCGTGGCTGACAGGCTGTTCCCGAGCGCGCATTCACACCGCAGACGCTCGGACAAGTTCACGCACCGGACAGGCACCCGCCGCTAGTCACCCGAGCACGGAATGCACTTCATGCCTCCATCCCGTTCACACCCCTTGCTTCGTGCCGCCTCGCGGCACAAAGCTGCGGCGTGGCAATGAGCGATCTGCGATCCAAGACCTTTCTGTCGGACTGGTTCCGCAAGCATATGCCGACGCGCGAGCAGATGGCGCGGAACAAATATCTCCAGCCGATCGCGCACCGCTTCCTGAGCCCCGAATTATGGCGTTTCACCCGGCGCTCGGTCCCCCGCGGGGTCGCACTCGGCCTGTTCGCCGCCTTCATCGTGCCGCTCGGGCAAATCTTCCTCGCCGCGTTTCTTGCGCTGCCGACGCGGGCCAACGTTCCGCTGGCTGCGGCGGTCACCTTCGTGACCAATCCCTTCACCTTCCCGTTCTGGCTGTTGGTTGCCAACAAGGTCGGCGCCGCCGTGCTCAACATCGATGCCGCGGTGGGTGGCGGGGCCGCCACGGAGATCGCGAATGACCGCGGCGCGCTGGCGGGTTTCTTCGAGCTGGCCGGGTTGACCGCCTTCGGCTTCGTCGTGCTTGCGGTGGTAGGCGCGGCTGCGGGCTATTTCATCGCCGGCTTCATCTGGCGCAATCTCGTGATGCGCAAACGCAAGCAGCGTCTCGGTGCGATGGAAGAGGCTGTCGAGCGGCCGCGCACGGAGGATAAATGATCGCCGCCAGCGAGGACGGACTGCTGCGGCTGCCGCCGATCCCGCTGGTGATCGGCTTGCTCGTCGCGATGGCACTGTCGGTCGGCATGGTCTGGCTGCTCGGGGCGAGCGGTCTGATCGCCGCGGCCTATGCTGGCGGGCTGCTCACGCTCATGCTCGGGCTTTTGCTGATCGTTCGGCTGAAGTCGCCACCGGTGGTCAGCGATCTCGCGCCGCCCGACTGGTCGGTGACGCATGCGGCGATCGAGAACAAGCGGGTCGCCATCGCGATCACCGATCGCGCCAACCGGCTGACCTGCGCCAATTCGACCTATGGCGACTGGTTCGACATCGATGCCGAACCGCAGGCGCTGGCATTTGACGAGCACGGGCGCGAAGAGGCGAATGGTGCGGCGCGGGCCGCCTGGCGCGACGGGCGTGGCGAGGTTGCGCTGCTGCGTCTGGCGCAGGGGGAGCGGACCTTTCGCCTCTCGGTCGCGCGCAGCGGGCGGGGCGAGAACTACCTCATTTGGCGGTTCAAGGAGATCATCGAACACCGCAGTTACGACGGTGTGGCGGAAAGCATCACCGGCCCCTTCGGCGCGACCCTGTCGCGCGCGGGGCTCGAGGTTGCGCTGGTCGCGCCCGACGGGGTGGTGATCGACCACACCGCGGGGCTCGCCGAGCGGACCACCGGGCGGGCGGACAGATCGCTCTCCGGAGAGGATTTCGTCCAATTGCTGCGCTCCGACGATCGCGACCGGATCTATTTCGCGCGCGAGGGCCAGCAGGGCTCGCCGCAGACGCTGATCCATATCCCGCTCGACGAGCCGGGCACCAAGCAGGTCAGCGGTGCCGACGAGGCGCCCTCGCTGATGCTGCTGGTCGACAGCAGCGTCGGCGTCGGCGGCGCCTGGGAAGGCAGCGGCCGCGCGGCGGTCCCGCAGCTCGAGGCGCTGCTGTCGGCGCTGCCGCTGGGTTTGGCGCTCACCGATCGCGACGGCCGCTTCCTGTTCGCCAACAAGGCGTTCCTGCGCGCCATCGAGCGCGAGAAGGCGGGCCTCCCGCAATTCCCCTCGGATCTGGTGGTGGCGGAAGACAAGGCGGCGATGTCCGACACCGTGCGCCGTTTCGCCAAGGGCGTGGCGGCGAGCGGCGACATGGCGGTGCGACTGGCGGGCGACAAGGAAGAGCCGGTGAGCATCGGGCTGGCCGGCGTGCGCGGGCTGGGCGATGCCGCGGTGCTTTTGTCGCTGTCGGATTCGACCGAGGAAAAGCGGCTACGGCGCCAGGTGGCGCAGGCCACCAAGATGCAGGCCGTCGGCCAGCTCGCGGGCGGCGTGGCGCACGACTTCAACAACGTCCTCACCGCGATCATCGGCTATTGCGACCTCATGCTGCTGCGCCACACGCCGGGCGACAGCGATTACGATGACATCCAGCAGATCAAGGCCAATTCCAACCGCGCCGCATCGCTCACCCGCCAGCTGCTCGCCTTCAGCCGGCAGCAGACGCTGCGTCCGGTGGTGCTGCAGATGCCCGATGTGGTCAGCGAGGTCAGCCAGCTGCTCAAGCGGCTGATGGGCGGCAAGGTCGAGTTCTCGGTCCGCCACGATCGCGAGCTGGGTCCGGTCCGCGCCGACCCGCAGCAGCTCGAACAGGTGATCATCAATCTCGCGGTGAACGCGCGCGATGCCATGCAGGCCTATGCCGATGGCAAGGGGCAGCCCGATCTCAAGGGGAGGCTCACGCTCGCCACCCGTCACGTCTCGGCGCGCGACGTGCGCAAGATGGGCATCGATATCATGCCCGCCAACGACTACACCGTGCTGATCGTTCAGGACACCGGCGGCGGCATCCCCGAGAACGTGATCAACAAGATCTTCGAGCCCTTCTTCACCACCAAGGAGCAGGGCAAGGGCACCGGGCTCGGGCTCTCGACGGTCTATGGCATCGTCAAACAGTCCAACGGCTTCATCTTCGCCGACAATGTGCCCGGTCCGGATGGCACGCCCGCGGGCGCGCGCTTCACCGTCTATCTGCCCGTCCACAAGGGCGAAATGCCCGCGCCCCGGCGGCGAGAAGAGGTCGAGGACAGCAAGGCGAGCGACTGGTCGGGCGGGGGCAATCTGCTGCTGGTCGAGGACGAGGACATGGTCCGCGCGGTGGCCGAACGCGCGCTGACCCGCGCCGGCTATGCGGTGACCTCGGCCGCCGATGGCGAGGCCGGGCTGGCGGCGGTGGCCAATAGCGGGATCGAGTTCGACCTAATCGTCTCGGATGTGGTGATGCCCGCAATGGACGGCCCGGCGATGGCGCGGGCGGTGCGCCGGGTGAAGCCGAAAATCCCCATCCTGTTCATGTCGGGATATGCCGAAGAACAGCTGCGCAACGATATCGATATCGAGAACATGCACTTCATTCCGAAACCCTTCAGCGTCCAGCAGATCAGCGCCAAGGTCGCCGAAGTGCTCAGCGGCCAGGCCGCGCGCGGGGGCTGATTTCGAGTTTTTGGCCGGAATCTGCGTTCCCCCCTTGTTCTTTTGGAACAAAGCCGGTACATACCTCTCTGGTTGATGAGTCGGTAGCGGCTCTGGTCAAGCGCAGGAGCAAATGTCATGGCGGCAAGTCTGAAACTCGTGAAAGACAAGGAAGTCGATTTGGACCGTCAAAAGGCACTCGATGCCGCACTCGCGCAGATCGACCGGGCATTCGGCAAGGGCTCGGCGATGAAGCTGGGCCAGAAGGAAACGATGAACATCGAGTCGATCTCGACGGGATCGCTCGGGCTCGATATCGCGCTTGGCGTCGGCGGCCTGCCCAAGGGGCGGGTGATCGAGATTTACGGCCCCGAAAGCTCGGGCAAGACGACGCTGGCGCTGCACGTCATCGCCGAGGCGCAGAAGGGCGGCGGCACCGCCGCTTTCGTCGATGCCGAACACGCGCTCGATCCAGTCTATGCCCGCAAGCTGGGCGTCGATATCGACGAGTTGATCGTCTCGCAGCCCGATACCGGCGAGCAGGCGCTCGAGATCGTCGACACGCTGGTACGGTCCAACGCGATCGATGTGCTGGTGATCGATTCGGTCGCGGCGCTGGTGCCCCGCGCGGAGATCGAGGGTGAGATGGGCGACAGCCATGTCGGGCTCCAGGCGCGGCTGATGTCGCAGAGCCTGCGCAAGCTTACCGGCTCGATCAACCGCTCGAAATGCATGGTGATCTTTATCAACCAGCTGCGCATGAAAATCGGCGTGATGTACGGCAATCCCGAAACCACCACCGGTGGGAACGCGCTCAAATTCTACGCCTCGGTGCGGCTCGATATTCGCCGCACCGGCCAGATCAAGGATCGCGACGATATCGTCGGCAATTCCACCCGCGTGAAGGTGGTCAAGAACAAGGTCGCGCCGCCGTTCAAGCAGGTCGAATTCGACATCATGTATGGCGAGGGCATCTCCAAGATCGGCGAGATTCTCGATCTCGGGGTCAAGGCCGGGATCGTCGAGAAATCGGGCTCCTGGTTCAGTTACGACAGCATCAGGATCGGCCAGGGCCGCGAGAACGCCAAGACCTATCTGAAGGAAAATCCCGAAGTTTGCGATCGGTTGGAAGCCGCCATCCGCGGCCGCACCGACGAGGTCGCCGAGAAGATGATGGCCGGTCCTGACGCGGAGGACTGACCGCATCCTCTCAAGCGGGCACCGCAGCCGATAACCGGCTGTGTCCACAAGCGGTGCCCGGACACGCGGAAAGCCGCCGCGAGCAAGGCCAGTCTCCACAGGACGCCTTGCCGCGGCGGCTTTTCGCTGCGTGGCTCGGTCGGCGAGGGCGCAAACCAGTGGTCATCTGGGCGGCGACAAGATGACCATGGCCGCGCTGCGCGAGATGGCATAGGCTCGTCCCGAACCAGCGAGGGATCCCAGCATGACCGTCACCGTCCACCATCTCAACAACAGCCGTTCGCAGCGCGTGCTATGGTTGCTCGAGGAACTCGGCGCCGATTACACCATCGTCCCCTACCAGCGCGATGCGACCACCAATCTTGCGCCGCCCGAACTCAAGCAGGCGCATCCGCTGGGCAAGTCTCCGGTGATCGAGGATGGCGGCCGTATGATCTCGGAAAGCGCGGCGATCATCCAGTATCTGTGCGAACGCCACGGCGGGGAGAGCTGGCTGCCGGCCCGCGACAGCGCGCAATGGGTCGAATTCCTCGAATGGATGCAGTTCGGCGAGAGCAGCTTCTTCGTTCCCGTCATGCTCAAGCTCTACAGCGGGCGGCTGGGCGAGGCCGCCGCGCCGCTGATGCCGCGGATCGAAGAACAGCTCGAAGCGCATGTGATGTTCACCGAAGCGCAGCTCGGTGACAGCCTCCACTTCGTCGGCGACGACTGGTCCGCCGCCGATGTGCTGATGAGCTTCCCCGCCGAGATCGCCGTCATGCAGGGCTATGCCGAGCGCGCGCCCAAGCTCGCGCGCTTCGTTGACGCGGTCCACGCCCGCCCGGCCTGGAGGCGTGCGCGCGAGCGCGGCGGAGCCTATTTCGTCTGGTGAGGTCGCTCACCGAGGCAGCGATCGCCACCCCTTGATCGCCGCAATCGGCTTTCCGCGCTTGTCGCTCGCGCGGCGATTGCCTAACTGCGCCTCATGACTTCGACCAACGACATCCGCCGGTCCTTCCTCGACTATTTCGCCGCCGCCGATCATGCCGAGGTCGCGTCCGCGCCGCTCGTGCCGTTCAGCGATCCGACGCTGATGTTCGTCAACGCCGGGATGGTGCCGTTCAAGAACGCCTTCACCGGGCTCGAGACCCCGCCCAGCCCGCGCGCGACCAGCAGCCAGAAATGCGTCCGCGCCGGGGGCAAGCACAACGACCTCGACAATGTCGGCTACACCGCGCGGCACCACACCTTCTTCGAGATGCTGGGCAATTTCAGCTTCGGCGATTATTTCAAGGAGCAGGCGATCCACCACGCCTGGACCCTGCTCACCAGGGAATGGGGCCTGCCCGCTGACAAGCTCACCGCCACCGTCTATCACACCGACGACGAGGCCTTCGCGCTGTGGCGCAAGATCAGCGGTCTGCCCGAAGAGCGGATCATCCGCATCGCCACCGCCGACAATTTCTGGTCGATGGGCGACACCGGCCCCTGCGGCCCGTGCTCGGAAATCTTCTACGACCATGGTGATCACATCTGGGGCGGCCCCCCGGGATCGCCCGAGGAGGACGGCGACCGCTTCGTCGAGATCTGGAACCTGGTCTTCATGCAGTTCGAGCAGCAGGCCGACGGCACCCGCGAGACGCTGCCCAAGCCCTCGATCGACACCGGCATGGGGCTCGAACGCATCGCCGCGGTGCTCCAGGGCGTCCACGACAATTACGACACTGACACCTTCAAGGCGCTGATCGCCGCCGGCGAGAGCCTGACCGGAGTCGCCGCCGAGGGCGACAACACCGCCAGCCACCGGGTGATCGCCGACCACCTGCGCTCGACCAGCTTCCTGCTCGCCGATGGCGTGCTGCCTTCGAGCGAGGGCCGCGGCTATGTGCTGCGGCGGATCATGCGCCGCGCGATGCGCCACGCGCATCTGCTCGGCACCGCCGAGCCGCTGATGCATCGCCTCGTGCCCGCACTGGTCACCGAGATGGGCCAGGCCTTCCCCGAACTCCAGCGCGGCCAGGCGCTGATCGAGGAAGTGCTCGAGCGCGAGGAGACGCAGTTCCGCCGCACGCTCGACAAGGGCCTGCGGCTGCTCGATGAGGCGACCGATACCATGCCCGAGGGCGGCACCCTCGACGGCGAGACCGCATTCAAGCTCTACGACACCTACGGTTTTCCCTATGATCTGACCGAGGATGCGCTGCGCAGCCGTGGGATCGCGGTCGCCCGCACCGGCTTCGACGAGGCGATGGCGCAGCAGAAGACCGCCGCACGGGCCGCGTGGAAGGGGTCGGGCCAATCCGCGAGCGAGGAGGTCTGGTTCGACATCGCCGATCGCGAGGGCTCGACCGAATTCACCGGCTACAGCTCGACCACGGGGGAGGGCGAAGTGATCGCGCTCGTCCGCGACGGGGTCGAGGTCGAGAGCGCGGGCGAAGGCGAAAGCGTGATCCTGCTCACCAATCAGACTCCCTTTTACGGCGAGAGCGGTGGCCAGACCGGCGATGCCGGACGGATCTGGACCCCCGAGGGGCTCGAATTCGCGGTCGAGACCACCAACAAGCCGCTCGGCCGATTGCACACCCATGTCGGGCGGGTGACCAAGGGCGGCGTGAAGCGCGGCGATGCGGTCCATCTGTCGGTCGACGCCAGGCGGCGCGACCGGATCCGCGCCAACCATTCCTCGACCCATCTGCTCCACGCCGCGCTGCGCGACCAGCTGGGCGATCACGTCACCCAAAAGGGCTCGCTGGTCTCGGACGACCGCTTCCGCTTCGATTTCTCGCATCCCAAACCGCTGACGGCCGAAGAACTCGCCGCTGTCGAGGCCGAGGTCAACGCCGAGATCCGCGCCAACGAGGCGGTCCAGACGCGGCTGATGACCCCCGAGGACGCGGTCGCCGCCGGCGCGCTGGCGCTGTTCGGCGAGAAATACGGCGACGAGGTCCGCGTGCTGTCGATGGGTACGAGGCGCGATGGCAGTCGCAACTATTCGGTCGAGCTGTGCGGCGGGATCCATGTCCATGCCACCGGCGATATCGGCCTGTTCAAGATCGTGTCGGAAAGCGCGGTCAGTTCGGGTGTGCGCCGGATCGAGGCGATGACCGGCGAGGCGGCGCGCCAGTGGTTGACCGCACGCGACCAGGCTTTGCAGGCGATCGCGAGCACCTTGCGGACCTCGCCCGACGAGGCCGCGGCGCGCGTCGAGGCGCTGGTAGAGGAGCGCAAGAAGCTCGACAAGGAACTGGCCGAAGCCCGGCGCGCTGTCGCGCTATCGGGCGATGGCGCGAGCACTGGCGCCGCCGTCCCCGAAGACGAAGACATCGGCGGCACCGCCTTCTCGGGCAAGGTGATCGAGGGTCTCGACCCCAAGGATTTGCGCCCGCTGCTCGACGAGGCGAAGAAGCGCATGGGTTCGGGCGTCGCGGCGATCTGCGCGGTCAACGACGGCAAGGGTGCGGTTGCGGTGGCGGTAACCGATGATCTCACGGCTCGAATCGATGCCGTGGCCCTGGTGCGGGACGGTGTCGCTGCGCTTGGCGGCAAAGGCGGCGGTGGCCGCGCCGATATGGCGCAGGGCGGGGGACCTGAAGGCGCGAAAGCGGCGGACGCCATCGCCGCGGTGCGCGAGGCACTGGCGAGGCAGTCCGCCTGAATTAGACCTGGGAGTTAGCGGCGCGGCGTTTCCTTGGTCACGCCGCTGCTGCCCTGGGGGACGTCCATCCCGCCGGTGTCGCCGGGCTTGCCGCGTTTCTGGCCTTCCTGAAGCGGATCCTGCACGTTCTGCGGCTTGAACTTTTCCTTGTTCGGGGTCGGCTGGGGCCGGGTCGTTGTCTGCCATTTCAATGTCTCCTTTCCTTCCCAACGCATGGAACGGCGGAGAGTTCACCGAGCGGCTATCGCGTTTTTCAGGTCGGCGCGGTGCTGGTGCGCAGCTTGGGCTTGTAGGCCAGTGCGCCCTCTTCCTCGATCTGCACGCGATATTCATCGCGCTTCTCGTGGATCGAGGCGATCACCGGGCCCATCGCGACACCGATATCGACCAGCACGGCTTCGCTGAGCTGGAGCGAGGCTTCGAGCGCTTCGGGCACGGCGTGGCTCGCCCCGGCGCGGTAGAGCTCGGCCGCATGCCGGGTGTCGCGCGCGCGGGCGACGATCAGCAGGTCGGGATATTCCTTGCGCAGCCGCGCGACCAGCCGCTGCGCCAGTACGGGCTCGTCCATGGTCAGCACCACCGCCAGCGCGTTTTCGACCCCGAGCCGGGTCAACGCCGCGCCGCGCGCCGCATCGCCGAAAGTGGCACGAATGCCGGCGCGCTTGGCGCTGGCGATGAGATCGGAGTTGGAATCGAGCGCCACATAGGGTTTGCCGTGCTTTTCGAGCATCCGCGCGACCAGCCGCCCGACGCGCCCCGCGCCGATGATGATGACCCGCGGCTCGCCCTCATCCTCGGGCGGCAGATCGGGAACCGCCTCCACCCGGCGACCGATGACTCGCCCCAGACGCGCCAGCAGCGGCGTCACGGTGAGCCCGATCGCGGTGACGATCTGCCAGAACTGCGCGGTGCCGGGTTGGATCAGCAGCGCCGAACCCGCGGCAGCAAGCACGATCAGCGTGGTTTCGGACGGGCTCGCCATCAGAATGCCGGTCTCCGCAGCGGTCGAGCGGCGGGCGCCCATCAGTCGCAGCAACAGACCCGTCACCAGGGCCTTGAACACCAGCACGCCCACCACCGCCGCAGCGACCGCGCCGATGTGTTCCCAGATCGTTGACAGGTCGATGCTCATCCCCACGGTGATCAGAAAGATCCCGAGCGCCAGTCCCTTGAAGGGCTCGATGATCCCTTCAACCTCGGTGTGGTATTCGGTCTCGGCGATCAGCAATCCGGCGATCAGCGCGCCGACGATGGGCGAAAGACCGGCGAGGGCGGTCGCCAGGCTTGCGCCGATCACGACCAACAGGCTGGCGGCGAGGAACAGTTCGGGGCTCTTGGTCCGCGCGGCCTGCGCGAAGAGCCGGGGCAAGAGAATCCGTCCGGCGACCAGAAGCACGGTGATCACCGCCGCGCCGAGCAGAAGCGTGTCGAGCAGACCCTCCCAGCCTTCTGCCTGCGCGGTCGGACCCATGGCACCGAGGATGAAGATGATCGGCACGATCATGATGTCTTCGAACAGGAGCATGGAGAGCGCCGCGCGCCCGACCGGGCTGTTGGTCCCCGAGATCGGCAGCACGATCGCGGTGGAGGAAAAGGCCAGCGCCACCCCCAGCGCGAGCGCCCCGGTCCAGTACTGCCCCATCATCCCGAGAAAGATCGCCAGCAAGGTGCCGATGATCAGCAGTTCGAGCGCGCCCAGACCGAAGACGAGCCTGCGCATCTGCCACAATCGGTTGAAGCTCAGTTCCAGACCGATGGTGAACAGCAGCAGGATGATGCCAAGCTCGGCAAAGGGCTCGAGCGCTTCGGGATCGGTGATGGTGACATGGGTCAGCCAGGGATGCTCGAACACCAGCTTGCCGAGCCCATAGGGCCCGACTGCGATCCCGATCAAGATGAAGCCGATAACCGGGGTGATGCGGAAGCGGGTGAAGATCGGGATGACGAGACCCGCCGCGCCCAGGATCACCAGCGCGTCGGACATCATCGGTGTTGCTTCGATTTCGCCAGCCATGGTTAGCGACTAGCCGGGGCCGGGGTCCCTGTCACCACGCGGGGCTCGCGCCCCGCGCGAAAGAATCAGCCGCCGCCGACCGAATGGGGCCCCAGCGGTTCGGTGCGCGGGCGGGGCTTGCCGGCGTGATCGCCGTCCTCGTCCCACTCGATGCGGTAGAGATCGAAGCGGCGGTCGGCGAGATTGCGCACCGTGCCTTCGGCGCGGGCCCAGGACAGATCGGCCAGATTGACGTCGCTGATGGTCAGCGTCTCGACATTTTCGGTCGCCTCGGCGGCGATACCGTCGCGCGCGAAGGGGAAGTCGCAAGGGGTGAGGATGCAGCTCTGGGCATATTGGATGTCCATGTTCGCGACATTGGGCAGATTGCCGACATTGCCGCTCAGCACCACGAAGCACTGGTTCTCGATCGCGCGCGCGGCCGAGCAATAACGCACTCTGAGATAGCCCTGGCGGCTGTCGGTACAAAAGGGGACGAAGATGATCCGCGCGCCCTCGTCGGCCAGCTTGCGCGACAGTTCGGGGAATTCGGAATCATAGCAAATCTGGACCCCGATCGGGCCGCAGTCGGTCTGGATCACGTTGATCTTGTCGCCGCCGCGGATGTTCCACCAATAGCGCTCGTTGGGGGTGGGGTGGATCTTCTCCTGCTCGTGGACCGAGCCGTCGCGCAGGCAGACATAGGCGACATTGTGGATGTCGCCGTCCTCCATCCGCGTGGGATGCGAGCCGGCGATGATGTTGATGTTGTAGCGCATCGCGAAGTCCGAAATATCGGTCTTGAGCCGCGGGGTGTATTGCGACAAGCGCTCGATCGCCTCCATCGGCGAGAGCTCCTTCTCCTCGAAGCTGAGCAGCATCAGCGTGAACAGCTCGGGAAAGACGATGAAATCCGCCTCGTAATCGCTGGCGACATCGATGAAATAGCGGATCGCCCGCAGGAATTCGTCGTAATCCTTCACCGCGCGCGCCTGCAGCTGGCAGGTGGCGACGCGGACCGATTCGACCCCGCGCGGGATGCGCATCTTCACCGGCGTGTCGCGCTCGACATAGGGGTTGCGCCAGACCATCTTGACCGCATTGCCCGCCGAGCGCTTGTCCTCGGGCAGATAGGCTTCGAGGATTCCGACCGCCTCGAAACCATTGGCGAGCTGGAAGCGCAGCACCGGATCGTGGATCTTGCCCGCGATCACCTGGTCGAGATAGTCCTGCGGGCCATCGACCTTGCGCTGGTGGCGGCGGTAATTGGGCATCCGCCCGCCGAACACGATCCCGGTGAGCTCGCGCTCCTCGGCGAGCGCGCGGCGCTCCTCGTAGAGCCGCCGCCCGATGCGCACGCCGCGCACCTTGGGGTCGACGCACATCTCGTAGCCATAGAGCCAGTCGCCGGTCGGATCGTGGCGGCTGCCGTAGCCATTGCCCGAGATCTCATCCCAGTCGTGCGGTGCGAACACCACCGGTTCGGGCAATTGCATCGAGGCGCAATAGCCCACGACCTCCTCGTCGAGCAGCGCGACGAAGCAGCCCTCGGGGAAATTGTTGATCTGCCCGCGGATCTCGCTCTGCTTGTAGGCGGGCAGATCGTCATAGGCGCGGCGCACCAGCGCGGCGATGCCGCGGATGTCCTTGATCATCGCCTGCCGCACGAGCAGCCGCGCCTTGCCGACCTTCTCGCCGCTCTTGCGCGCGGAAGGGCGTGTTCTCGGAGCCTTGGCCATTTGATTCAGCTCCCTGGAAATGGGGACCGGAGCCTCAGCTCCAGTTCGCCATTTCCGTCTCGAGATTGTCGACGATCGCCTGGAAGAACTGCTCGGTGGTGAGCCAGTTCTGCTGCGGACCGATCAGCAGCGCCAGATCCTTGGTCATCTGGCCGTTTTCGACCGTCTGGATGCAGACCTTCTCGAGCGTCTCGGCGAAGCGGACCACATCGGGGGTGTCGTCGAACTTGCCGCGATACATCAGCCCGCGGGTCCAGGCGAAGATGCTGGCGATCGGGTTGGTGCTGGTCGCCTTGCCCTGCTGGTGCTGGCGATAGTGGCGGGTGACGGTGCCGTGGGCGGCCTCGGCCTCGACGGTCTTGCCATCGGGGGTCATCAGCACGCTGGTCATCAGCCCGAGCGAGCCGAAGCCCTGCGCCACGATGTCCGACTGGACGTCGCCGTCGTAATTCTTGCAGGCCCAGACGAACTTGCCGCTCCACTTGAGCGCCGAGGCGACCATGTCGTCGATCAGGCGGTGCTCGTAGGTGATCCCGGCCTTGTCGAAATCGGCCTTGAACTCGGCCTCGAAGATTTCCTCGAACAGGTCCTTGAAGCGCCCGTCGTATTTCTTGAGGATGGTGTTCTTGGTCGAGAGATAGACCGGCCATTTGCGGTCGAGCCCGTAGGCGAAGCTGGCGCGCGCGAAATCGCGGAT
>JAHJWA010000210.1 GCA_018828205.1 Alphaproteobacteria bacterium | reverse complement strand
CATTCCCCGCCCCGAAGCGGAGGAACTGCGCCGCCTCGCGACCAGCGACGATCTCGACCTTCATGTGATCGAGATCGACGTGCTGTCCGACGAACAGGTCGAGCGCGGCGTCGCCGAGGCCATGCGGATCAACGGCGGTCCGATCGACGTGCTTGTCAACAATGCCGGAATCGGCATTTCCGGGCCGGTCGAGGTGCAGGACATGGAAGCGACGAAACTGGCCTTCGACACCAATGTCTTCGGCGCCCATCGGATGGCGCGCGCGGTGCTGCCGGGGATGCGCGCCAAGGGCGGCGGGCAGATCTTCCAGATCTCGAGCCAGCTCGGGCGGGTGATCGTGCCTTACGGCGGGCATTATTCGGCGACCAAATTCGCATTGGAGGCGATGGGCGAGCAGCTCGCCTACGAGCTGGTGCCGCACAATATCGAGGTGACCATCATCGAGCCCGGCGGCTACCCGACCGAGGTCTGGGTCAACCGCAACATCTATACCGGCGCGCTGAAGGAACGGATCGCCCCCGAGCACGCGCAAGGCTATCCCGAGGTCGTGGCGCGGATGGGGACCGAGGACGGCTCGGGCCGCTCCGCCGATCCGATGGACGTGCCGCGGGCCATCGCCCTGCCCCAGGGCACCCGTCCGCTGCGCGTTCCGGTCAGCGGCGGAGCGATCCCGCAGACCGCGATCAACGAGGTGACCGCGCGCACCCAGCTCGAATGGCTGGGCCGCTCGCCTCAGCTCGGCCCGGTGATGCGCGCGGTCCACAACTAGCGCGCTGGCATTCCCCCGCGACTGCGGCTAGGGCCGCCGCCTGCTTTCTATCTGGAGTTTTCGATGGGTTTCCGTTGCGGGATCGTCGGCTTGCCCAATGTCGGCAAGTCCACCCTTTTCAATGCACTGACCGAGACGCAGGCCGCACAGGCCGCGAACTATCCCTTCTGCACGATCGAGCCCAATGTCGGCCAGGTCGCGGTTCCCGATGCGCGGCTCGACAAGATCGCCGCCATTGCCGGCTCGGCCAAGGTGATCCCGACCCAATTGGGCTTCGTGGATATCGCCGGTCTGGTGAAGGGCGCGAGCAAGGGCGAAGGCCTGGGCAACCAGTTCCTCGGCAATATCCGCGAGGTCGATGCGGTGGTGCATGTGCTGCGCTGCTTCGAGGATGACGACATCCAGCACGTCGCCAACAAGGTCGATCCGATCTCGGACGCCGAAGTCGTCGAGACCGAGCTGCTGCTTTCGGATCTCGAAAGCCTCGAGAAGCGCGTCCCCAATGCGCAGAAGCGCGCCAATGGGGGCGACAAGGAAGCCAAGATCATGGCCAGCGTGCTGGGCCAGGCGCTCGAGCTGCTGCGCGAGGGCAAACCCGCGCGGCTGACCGAGCCCAAGGACGAGGAAGAGGCGCGGGTCTTCGCGCAGGCGCAATTGCTCAGCGCCAAGCCGGTGCTCTATGTCTGCAACGTCGCCGAGGAAGACGCCGCGACGGGCAATGCGCTGTCCGAACTGGTCGCCGCCAAGGCGGCGCGCGAGGGCGCGCAAGCGGTGGTGGTCTCCGCCGCGATCGAATCCGAGCTGGTGGGCATGGCGCCGGACGAACGCAGCGAATATCTCGCCGAGCTGGGGCTCGACGAAAGCGGGCTCAGCAGGGTGATCCGCGCAGGCTACGAACTGCTCGCGCTCAACACCTTCTTCACCGCCGGCCCCAAGGAAACCCGCGCCTGGACCTTCCCGCGCGGCGCCAAGGCACCGCAGGCGGCGGGCGAGATCCACACCGATTTCGAAAAGGGCTTCATCCGCGCCGAGACGATCGCGTTCGACGACTACATCGCGCTGAACGGCGAGAGCGGCGCGCGCGAGGCGGGCAAGCTGCGCCAGGAGGGCAAGGAATATCTCGTCCAGGACGGCGACGTGCTGATGTTCAAGTTCAACGTCTAGCGCCTGATGGTTATCGATTGATCCACTTTCCCCTCCCCACCGGGAGGGAGGAAGGTTTGGGGCCGGCCCCCCGGTTTCGTCATTGCGAGGAGCGCAGCGACGCGGCAATCCACGGGGGCGGCGTTGCGGCTTGCTGCTGCCGCTGTGGGTGTGGACAGCCCCGGGCCATGGTCCGCGCCATGGGTTGCCGCGCCGCCTGCGGCGGCTCGCAATGACGAGGGGGGCCTGTTCCTGGCCGCCGCCCTTCCCCCCCTCCCCATGGGGAGGGAGAAGAGATTCCATTCTGTATCATCGCGCGATAGGGCACCAATTGCCCCCCGAACCGTTCGGGGGGCACGATTTCAACGGGGGATGTAAACGTGGTCGACAAGTCCGAGAAGTTCAACTGGCTGGTGCGGGTGGGCTATTTCAGCCGCGCGATCCTCTATTCGGTGCTGGGCCTGATCGCCCTGACGCGCGCCGACCAGATCAGCGAAGGCACCAATGGCGTGTTCCGCGCGGTCGAAGATTATCCCGGCGGCACCGTGATCCTGTGGATCATGGTGATCGGGCTGGTTGCCTATGCGCTGTTCCGCTTCTGCTCGCCGCTGTTCGATATCGAGAACAACGGCTCCGACACAAAAGGCTGGGCGAAGCGGATCGGCCATGCCGGCAGCGGCATCGGACATCTCGCGCTTGCCTATTCGGCCTATCAATTCGCCACCAGCACCGGCGGCAGCGGCGATGGTACGCAAGAAGCGGCGGCGGGCGTGCTGTCCTATGATTTCGGCGGTACCGTGCTCGGCCTGCTCGGGGTGATCTTCTTCGCCGTCGCGGTGTTCCAGGCCAAGAAGGGCATTTCGGGCGATTTCATGCACCGCATCAGCGCGCGGGCGCCCGATGCGACCCGCTGGGTGGGCGGCGCTGGCTTTCTGGCGCGCGCGGTGGTCTATGCGGTGATCGGCTGGTCGCTGTTCCAGGCCGGTTTCCTCGCGGGCGGCGCCGACCAGGTCAAATCGCTGGGCGACGCGGTGGCGAGCCTGGCGGGTGAAGGCTTCGTCTTCACGCTGACCGCGATCGGGCTGCTCTTGTTCGGTCTCTTCAGCCTGGTGCTGGCGCGCTACCGGATCATCCCCGAGCTCGACGCCGGCAAGGGCATTCCCAAGTTCCGGCTCTGATCGCCTAGCGCGCAGGATCGCCGCGAAGGGCGGGCGGAGCGGTTGGATATTGCTTCGCCCGCCGCTTTGCGCGATGCCGGGGCCATGCTCTATTTCGAAGATATCGCAATCGGTGCCAAGGATTCCTTCGGCAGCTACCAGGTCACCCGCGAGGAAGTGCTGGAGTTCGCGCAGAAATACGATCCCCAGCCGTTCCATTTGAGCGACGAGGCCGCGGCGCAGACGCATTTCGGCAGGATTTCCGCCAGCGGCTGGCACACCTGCGCGATGACCATGCGGATGCTGGTCGAGAATATGTCGGTGATCCAGCGCGCCGGGCTCGGCTCGCCCGGGGTCGACCAGCTGATGTGGCGCAAGCCCGTCTATCCGGGCGACACGCTGCGCTGCGAGACCGAGGTGCTGGAAAAGCGCCGCAGCCGCTCACGTCCCGAGATGGGGCTCTTCAAGACCCGCTCGCGGACCTACAATCAGAACGACGAGCTGGTGCTCGAGATGGTCTCGAACGGCCTCATGCAGGTCCGCGACCCCGACGCGCCGATCGAGGACTGAGCCCGGCTCGAACCTGGCCGCTCAGGCGCCGCATCGCGCGGTGCCGTCGGCGCTGAACAGCACCCGGTCGCGGCCGTCGGTAAGCGTCAGCCGCGCGTCGTAGCCCATGGTTTCCATTCCCACCTGCTCGCCCTCGCTCTCGAGCAGGTCGAGCTCCATGCTGAACTCGCGCCCGTCGTATTTGACCTGCGTGCCCAGCGGGTTCTCGGGGCTGCCGCGATCGGGGGCGAGCCGCATGATCTCGCCGCCGCGCTTGGCGAAGGCGGCATCGCCCATGGTGATCGCCAGCGCATCCTCGCTGCCCTCCGTGGCCAGAAAGCTGCAGCCCAGCCCGACCATATCCTGCTGCTCGATCTCGGCGAAGCCGATCGGCTGGAGCGTCACCGGCACCGGCGGCGCGATCTGCGCCGCGCGAACCTCGGCGACATCCTGAGCATCGCGCCGCGCCTGCTCCTCGGGCGAGATCTCCTCGCCGCAGCCGGCCAGCGCCAGAACAACCACCCACAACCCGTATCGCATCCGTCTCTCCCGACCCGTCTCGCGCCCGTCTTCGACCTGCGGGCTTGGCTCAAGCCTGAACGAAGCGGGTTTGCGGCGCCGGGTCAACGGGGATGCGGGCGTTTCCTGCGGGCTTTCGCTTCTTCGAGCCGGATGATCTGCGCGCCGCTCGACGCCTGCGGCTTGACGGCGAAGAGACAGCGGTTGCGGCCGGCCAGCTTGGCGCGCAGCAGCGCCTGATGGGCTTTCGCGAGCCAGTCCTCCGCATTGGCGATCCCGGAATGCATCTCCGCCAGGCCGAAGCTCGCGGTCACGCTTATGCCCTCCGCGACCGGGACGATCTGCTCTGCGATGGCGAGCCGGATCTTCTCGATCGCCGCGCGGGCGCCGGTCTCGTCGGTTCCGCTGAAGAGGATGCCGAATTCCTCGCCCCCGAGGCGCCCGAAGACATCGGTCGCGCGCAGCTGGTAGATGCAGGTCGCAGCGACGTCCTTGAGCACCGCATCGCCGGTGGGATGGCCGAAGGTGTCGTTGACCGCCCTGAAGTGATCGAGATCCATCACCGCCAGCACGCTGGGCTGCTGCTTTCTTTCGAAGCGATTGATCTCCTTCTCCATCTGACCGATGAAACCGCGGCGGCTGAGCGCGAAGGTGAGCGGATCGCGCTCGGCGATCCGGCGCAGCTCGAGCTTGTCGATCACCAGCGCGGCCAGGCGCGCGAGAATGTCGAGCTCCTCCTCGCCGAAGGTTCGCGGCACCGTATCCATCGCGCACAGCGCGCCGATATTGTAGCCGTCGGGCGTCCGCAACGGCACGCCGGCATAGCTGCGGATGCGGGGGCCACTCACCACCAGCGGGTTGCGGCGGAACCGGGCGTCGCGGGTCGCATCGGCGACGACCAGCGGCTCGGCGGCCATGATCGCATGCGAACAGAAGGACGCCGCGCGCGGGGCTTCGCTCGCCGCCATCCCCTGGACGGATTTGAACCACTGGCGATCGCTGTCGACGAAGGACACCGCGGAGATCGGCACCTTGAGCACGGTTCGCACCAAAGTGGTGATCTTCTCGAAGACCCCGTCCGCGGGCGTGTCGAGCACGTCGTAGCGCCTGAGCGAGGCCAGCCTGGCGGGTTCGTCCGAGAGCTTGGTGTTGATCAAGAGTATTCTCGAAGGTTTGGCGGCGGCAGGCAGGAAGAACCGCGATGGTCGACGATCGGTCGATCCACGGGCGCTCCGGTCCCTCCCAAGTATCCGCGCTGTCTATTGGGTTGAGTTCCCAATGCTTATGAGGCTGGAGCAAATCCTGCAAGATTATAGTCAACAACAACCGGCCGAACGCACTCGCGCTCGAGCTCAACAGCAAAATACCGCACCCGCGCGTTGCTAGTGCCTGCCGAAAAGTTTTTTGACATCTTCCATCGACAGCTTCACCCAGGTCGGTCGGCCGTGGTTGCATTGGCCCGAACGGGGGGTGACTTCCATCTCGCGCAGCAGCGCGTTCATCTCGGCGACGCTGAGCGTGCGGCCGGCGCGGACCGAGCCGTGGCAGGCCATGGTGGCGAGCACCAGATCGAGCTTCTCGCTCAGCAGCAGCGCGCCCTTGTCCTCGTCCCGGCCGTGCTTGACCAGATCGTCGT
>JAHJWA010000209.1 GCA_018828205.1 Alphaproteobacteria bacterium | reverse complement strand
GACACCGCCGCATCGGATGTGCGCGAGGCGGTCAGCCGGGTGACCCGCGAACTGCCCGACCGGGTCGAACAGGTGAATGTGGTCAAGGCCGATCAGGACGCGCAGCCGATCATGACGCTCGCGGTGGCCTCTACCCGCTATGACCAGGCCGAGCTGACCCGCATCGTCGAGAACGACATCATCCCCGAGCTGCTGACCGCCGAAGGCGTCGCGAGCATCGAGGAATTCGGCACCAGGGTGCGCCAGATGCGCGTGTCGGTGGATCCCGCGCGGCTCAACCGCTTCGGGCTGACCATCACCGATGTCGCCGATGCCCTCCAGGGCGCGCCCTACGACGTGCCGGTCGGCTCGTTCCGTTCCGACGCGCAGGAACTGGTGGTGCGCGCCGAGGCCAGCGCGATCAGCCCCGAGCTCATCGAGAGCGTCATCGTCTCGGGCAACACACGTGTGGGCGATGTCGCCCGCGCCGGCTTCGCGCCCGCCAATGCGACCAATTTCGTCCGCCTCGACGGGCAGCCGATCATCGGGCTGGGCGTGGTGCGGCAGGCGAGTTCGAACACGATCGAGATATCGAGTTCGATCCGCGACGGGGTCGAGCGGATCAACGAACGTTTCGACGGGCTCGCGATCGAGGTCGTCTCCGACGACGCCGAATTCATCCGTATCTCGGTGCGCGAAGTGCTGATCACGCTGGGCTTCACCATCGCGGTGGTGATCGGCACGATGCTGGTGTTCTTCCGCGCGCTGCGCCCGACCATCGTGCCCAGCGCGACCATACCGGTGGCGCTGGTGGGCGTGGTGGCCGCGATCTGGGCGATGGGCTTCTCGATCAATCTGCTCACCCTGCTGGCGCTGGTGCTGGCGACCGGGCTGATCGTCGATGACGCGATCGTCGTGCTCGAGAACGCGCAGCGGTTGCAGAACAAGGGGTTGGGCCGCCGCGCCGCCGCGGTGGTGGGAACGCGCCAAGTGTTCTTCGCGGTGGTCGCGACCACCGCAGTGCTGGTCTCGGTCTTCGTGCCGATCGGGTTTCTGCCGTCGGAGACCGGGCGGCTGTTCCGCGAATTCGGACTGGTGCTGGCGATCGCGGTGATCATCTCCTCCTTCGTCGCGCTGTCGCTGGTCCCCGCGCTCGCTGCGCGCTTCGATCTCACCAGCGAGAAGCAGGACTCGGGCCGCCTCGCGCAATGGGGCGGCAAGGCGAGCGGCTGGTACGAAAAGCAGCTGCGACGCTGCCTCGATCGCCCGCGGCTGGTCGGGATCGTCTCGGTCGTGCTCGCCGCGCTCGCGGGCACGGTCTATTTCCAGCTCGACAACGAGCTCGTCCCCGACGAGGATCGCGGTGTGATCACCGTCGATGCGACCGGGCCCGACGGGGTCGGGATTGCCTTTATGGATGGCGAGCTCGACGAGGTCGAACGGGTCCTGCAGCCCTATCTGGACAGCGGCGAGATCGAGAGCACCTTCTCGATCGTCGGGCGTTATGATCCCAACCGCGTCCGCGTCACCGCGCAGCTCGCCGAGTGGGGCGATCGCGATCGCAGCCAGACCGAGATCGTCGCCGCGCTGAACCCGCCGCTGCAGGAAATTCCCGGCTCGCGCACCAACGCCCGCGGGCGTGGCACGCTCAGCTTCGGGGGCGGGGGCGAGGGCATCGAGGTCGCGCTGACGGGAGCGGAATACGACGAGATTTTCGAATCCGCGCAGGCGCTCGCCTCGGCCATCGACACCCAGTCGGACATTCTTTCCAACGCCGAGATTTCCTACCAGCCGACGCAGCCGCAGCTCTCGGTGCGGGTCGATCGCCAGCGCGCCTCCGACCTCGGGGTCGATCTCGACGATCTCGCCCAGACCCTGCGCGCGATGGTGGGCGGCGACGACTTGGTCGATCTCAATGTCGGCGACCAGGCGGTGCCGATCTTCCTCACCGCTGAGGCGGTTGCGGTCACCAATCCCAACGACCTGCGCAATCTCTATGTCCGCGGCACGGGCGACACGCTGATCCCGCTCTCGACCGTGACCACGATCGAGGAGCAGGGCATCGCCGCCGAGCTCAACCGCACCGCGCAGCGCCGGGCGATCGAGGTGAGCGCCAATATCGCGGCCGGAACCCCGCTGCGCGATGCGGTGGAGGAGATCGAACGGCTGTCCGCCGAGAGCGTGGCAGACGACATCGACATGCTGCTGCAGGGCGATGCCGAAAGCCTCGAGGAAACCTCCAACGACCTGCTGCTCACCTACGCCTTTGCGCTGGTCATCGTCTTCCTCGTGCTGGTCGCGCAGTTCGAGAGCCTGACCAGCGCGCTGGTGGTGCTGATGACGGTACCCTTCGCGCTGGCGGCGGCGGTGTTCGCGCTGTTCCTCTCGGGCATCTCGCTCAACATCTATTCGCAGATCGGGCTGGTGATGCTGATCGGACTGATGTCCAAGAACGGCATATTGATCGTCGAATTCGCCGACCAGCTGCGCCACCAGGGCCGCAACGTGCGCGAGGCGGTGGAAGAAGCCGCGGCGATCCGTCTGCGTCCGATCGCGATGACGCTGATCTCGACCGTGCTCGGCGCGGTGCCGCTGATCATGGCGAGCGGGGCGGGGTCCGAGGCGCGCCAGTCGATCGGCTGGGTGATCTTCGGCGGGCTCGGGCTGGCGGGTGTGTTCACGCTGTTCCTGACCCCGGTGATCTATCTGGCGGTGGCGCAATACGGCAAGCCGCGCAGCGTCGATCTGGCGCGGCTGCGCGAGGAGATCGACAGTGTCGACGAAGACATGACGATGGCGCCCGCCTGATGCGGCTGGCTGCACTCTTCTCCGGGACGGCGCTGCTGCTCGGCGGCTGCGCGACACCCGCGCCCGAGCCGGTCGCGCCGCCGGTTTATGCGCCCGCCGCCTATGCCACCGATCTACCGCCCTCGGGTCTCGAACAGGACTGGTGGCTGGGCTTCAACGACCCGGTGCTCGACCAGCTGATCGAGCGCGGGCTCGCCGCCAATCTCGATGTCGAGGCGGCTGCCGATCGCCTGCGCGCCGCGGAGGCCCTGCTGCGCGCCGAACGTTCGGACCGGCTGCCCTCGCTCGACGGTGCGGGCGATGCCGGAGTGGTGCTGGGAAGCGACAACGACGCCCTGGTTTCGGGCGGGCTGTTCGGTGTGCTCGATCTCGATCTCAACGGCAGGCTGGCGGCGGAAATCCGCGCCGCGGCGGCGGATTACGCCGAGGCCGACTATCTTGTCGCCGACCAGCGGCGGCTGGTCGCGGCAGCGATCGCGAGCCAGTATCTGGAATACCGGCGTACCGGGGCGCAGCTCGAGCTGGTCGACGAATCCACCGATCTGCAGGAGCAGACGCTGCGGATCGTCACGCTGCGCTTCGAGGCGGGTCTCTCCGCCAATCTCGACGTCCGCCGCGCCGCCGCCGATCTGGCGCAGACCCGCGCGCGGCGCGGGCTGGTGGCGATCGCGCGCGCCAATGCCGTGAACGCGCTCGCGGTGCTTGTCGCCGAACCGCCGGGCAGTTTTGCGCCTCCGCCGGCGCGCGACCCAACGCGGATCCCCGACTACGCCATCGGCCCCGGGGCGGGCACCCCAGCCGATCTGCTGCGGCGCCGCACCGACATCCTCGCCGCCGAGGCGCGCTTGGTCCGCGCCGCCGCCGAGATCGGGATCGAGCGCGCGGATCTGCTGCCTTCGCTGACGATTCCGGGCAGCCTGGCGCTCGGCGACGGTTCGCTGGGCGGGCTGTTCTCCGACTTCCTGCTGACGCTGGGCGCGGCGATCGATCTGCCGCTGTTCGACGGCGGCCGCCGCCGCGCGGAAATCGAGGCGGCGGAGGCGCTGGCGGAGGCGCGGATGGCCGAATATCGCGCGGTGTTCCTCGACGCGCTGGGCGAGGTCGAGAACGCGCTGGTCGCCATCGAGGCCTACCGCCAGCGCAATGCGGCGCTGACCGAGGCGATCGAGCAGAGCGAGACCGCACTGTCGCAATCCAACGCGCTCTACCGTGAGGGGCTGGCCTCGCTGTTCGACGTGCTCGATGCGCAGCGCCAGCTGATCGCCAGCCGCCAGTCGCTGATCGACAGCGAGGCGGCGCTCTCGAGCTCCTTCGTGGCGTTCCACGCCGCGGTGGGATCGGAGGGTTACGGAAGGGGTCCGGAGCTGGCCGAGGAGGAGTGAATCGACCGACAGCTCGCAGGCGTAAACGGTCGAACTCTATCTCGCGCTATACTGTTGAAGATGTCGAACCGGCGATGGACAGGTGGCGCTGGCGCTTGCATTGGCTCGCGCATGGCCATCACCGCAACCATCATGAACTCCGCCACCGGGCGCCCGATCCAGACCATGAGCTTCGGGCGGATGCCCAAGCCCTGGGCCAGCTTCAACCTTGCCAGCGGCGAGCTGGTCACCGCCGAGCGGATCGACGTCGGCAAGCCCGCGCCGGGCAAGTTCGCGGCGCCCATCGATATCTGGGTGACGCCGAAGAAAACCGACGACTGAGCTTGCCCGCTCGATCAGCGCCGGCCGAGCCGGACGATCACCTGGTCGAGCGCCTGAAGGAAATTCGAACGGTCGGCTTTGCTGAAGGGCGGCGGCCCGCCGAGCTGTTCGCCGCCTGAGCGCAGGTCCGCCATCAGCGCGCGGGTCGCGATGGCGCTGCCGATCGAATTGGTGGTGAAGGGCTTGCCGTTGGGTGCGAGCACCGATGCGCCCGCCTCGAGGCAGCGCCCGGCGAGCAGGATATCCGAGGTCACCACCACGCTGTCGGCGCTCGCGTGTTCGGCGATCCAGTCGTCGGCGGCGTCGAAGCCGTCGCTCACAACCACGCGCTCGACCGACGGATCCTCGGGGATGCGCAGCCAGGCATTGCTGACCACGGTCACCCCCGCACCATGCCGCTTCGCAACGCGGTAGATCTCGTCCTTCACCGGGCAGGCGTCGGCATCGACCAGAACGCGCAAGCCCACCAAGATCAGTCCTTATTGCCCTTCGGCTTGATGGTGGCGCCACCGCTGGTCTTCACCGGACCGCTGGGGCGCGGACCCTTGTTGCCCTTGTAGCCGCCGCCACCGGGCTTCTTGCCCTTGTAGCCGCCACCGCCACCGCCAACACCGCCGCCGAAGCCGCCGGAATTGGGTTTCTTGCCGCGATGGTGCGGCTTGGCGGGCTTGGCGCCCGCAGTACGGTGGACCCGCGCGGATTCACGCGGCGCCTCGGAGGGCTCGATGTTGACGCCGTCCTCCTCGCTGTCGCCATTGGCGGTGCGCAGGATCGATTCGGTGAAGCGCTCCGAAATGGCGCGGGGCACCTGGAAATGGGTCTCGTTGCCGCCGATGCGGATCGCGCCGACCTCGTTGCGGGTGATGTGTCCGCGGCGGCACAGCAGCGGCAGGATCCAGCGCGGATCGGCGTTCTGGCTGCGGCCGATATCCATCTTGAACCACACCGTGTCCTCGAAACCGGGGCGATGGCGTTCCTTCTGCGCGGCCTGACGCGCTTCCGGGGTGTTCTCGATCATTTCCTCGGGTTGCGGCATGGCGGCGCGGTGCGCGCGGACCAGCGCTGCGGCGATGTCCTCGGCGCTGCGTTCCTTCATCAGCCGCTGCGCCAGCGCGCGATCCTCGTCGTCGAATTCGGCGGGTTCGAGCAGCGCCTCGATCAGCCGCTCGCGATCCTGCGTGCGGATGCTCTCGGGCGTGGGGGCGTCGATCCACTGGGCGTCGATCTTGGCGCCGCGCAGCATCGATTCCACGCGCTTGCGGCGGGGAAAGGGGACGATCAGCACCGCGGTGCCCTTCTTGCCCGCCCGGCCGGTGCGGCCCGAACGGTGCTGGAGCGTCTCGGCGTCGCGCGGGATCTCGACATGGATCACCAGGCTGACGCTCGGCAGATCGATCCCGCGCGAGGCGACATCGGTGGCGACACAGACCCGCGCGCGGCGGTCGCGCAATGCCTGCATCGCCTGGTTGCGTTCGGATTGCGAATGCTCGCCCGACAGCGCGACCACCCCGAAGCCGCGCTCCTGCAGCGTGGCGTGCAAGCGGCGGACGCTGTCGCGCGTGGCGCAGAACAGGATCGCGGTCTCGGCTTCGTGGAAGCGCAGCAGGTTGATGGTCGCGGCCTCGATCTCGGCGGGCGACACGGTCACCGCCTGGAAGGCAATGTCGCCATGCCCGCGCTTGTCGCCGGCGGTGGCGATGCGCAGCGCGTCCTGCTGATAGCGCTTGGCCAGCGTGACGATCTGCTGGGGCATGGTCGCCGAGAACAGCAGCGTCCGGCGCCCGGCGGGGGTCGCGTCGAGGATTTCCTCGAGGTCTTCGCGGAAGCCCATGTCGAGCATCTCGTCGGCCTCGTCGAGCACCGCGGTGTGGAGCTGCGAGAGGTCGAGCGGCCCGCGCTCGAGGTGATCGCGCAAGCGGCCGGGCGTGCCGACGACGATGTGCGCGCCGTTGCGCAGCGCGCGGCGTTCCTTGGAAGCGTCCATCCCGCCGACGCAGGTCGCGATCCGCGCCCCGGTCCCGGCATAGAGCCAGCCGAGCTCGCGGCTGACCTGCAGCGCGAGTTCGCGGGTCGGCGCGATCACCAGCACCAGCGGCAGTTCGGTCGCCTGGTTGAAGCGCTCGAGCAGCTGCGCCGCGAGCGAGATCCCGAAGGCGACGGTCTTGCCCGAGCCGGTCTGCGCGGAGACCACCAGATCGCGGCCCGCGGCTTCGGGCGCCAGCACGGCGGCCTGGACTTCGGTGGGTTTTTCATAGCCGCGCTCGGCGAGCGCGGTTGCCAGGACTGGCGGAAGATTGGAAAAGGTCATCATGCTCACGGGGATGGGCCAAGTCGCGCGAGGCGACAGGCAGGATTGAGGGGTTTCGCGGCGAAGCGCAGAGGCTTCGGCCAGCGCAGCCACTGCCGCACGGTCCATCGCCTTGTTCTGGGGGCGGGCCTATACAGCAAAGGCGCCGCTTTGGCTTCAACTGTTTTTGTCGCCCGGTTGGGGGCGCGGAAAGGTGGCGCAGGAGCAGGCGAGTCGGCCCGACGATCCGCCGCGCCGGGCGCCAGTCCCTCCTGCCCTGGCCGGGTTGCGATCAGGCTTGTGCGCTGGCCGCCTGCGCCGCGGCGATCAGCGCGTTGTCGATCGCCTTGGCGCGGCTGTAGGCCGGGCGTTCGCGCAACCGCGCTGCATAGGCTTCGAAGGCGGGGTTGCCGGGCAGCGAGCCGAAGGCCAGCCCCCAGTCGACCTGTGCACCGACATAGACGTCTGCGGCGGTGAAGCGCTCGCCGCAGACGTAGTCATGGCTTTCCAGCCAGCCCGCCAGCACATCGACCACCAGCTCGAACTGGCCATAGCCCAGCATCGCCTGCTTATCTTCGGGCGCTTCCCAGCCCATCGAGCGGTTGATGATCGCCTGTTCGAGCGGCCCGGCGGCGAAGAACAGCCAGCGGTAATAATCCGCGCGCTCGTCCGCCGTGGGGGCCAGGCCAGCCTCGGGGAAGGCTTCGGCGAGATAGGCGCAGATCGCGGCGCATTCGGTGACGGTCCGGCCGCCGTGGACGATGGCGGGGACCTTGCCCATCGGATTGACCGCGCGGTACTCCGCCCCCTTCATCGCCTCGCCATATTCGACCAGCCGCTGCTCGTAGGGCGCGCCGGTCTCCTCGATCATCCAGCGCGCGATCTGCCCGCGCGACATCGGGTTGGTGTAGAAAATCAGTTCGGCCATGCCATCCTCCCGGCGACTCGCTATCCACGGAACATAGCATGAACCCATGCGCGGTCCAACGCGCTTTGGTCTGGCCGTGGGCGGGGATTACTCCGCCGGTTCGACCACCACCAGCACGGCATCGACCTCCACCTGCGCACCCTCACTCGCCGACAGCGTGGCGACCGTGCCGTCGAAGGGCGCGGTCAGTGCATGTTCCATCTTCATCGCCTCGAGCACCAGCAGCCGGTCGCCCTTTTTCACCGTATCGCCCTCGGCGACATCGACCGCGATGACCTTGCCCGGCATCGGCGCGACGATCGCGCCATCGCCTGCCGCGGCGGTGCCGGTGCCGCGCGCCGCCAGCCCGAATTCATGCGCCTGGCCTTCGTGGAACACCACCACGCGGTCGGCATCGGCGAAACCGGTGAGCGGTTCGAACGGCGCCTGTCCGGAAGGGTCGACAACCTGGCTTGCGCCGTCGCGGGTCAGCGCCACCGAAAGCCGCGGTGCGCGGTTGAGGCGAAAACCCGCGAGCGGATCGCGATAGGCGCCGGCGGAGAGCAGCACGAGCTCGGCGGCGGCGGCGCGCACCGAGGGGTCGGGCTCGCCATCGGCGATCAGCGCCTCGCCCTTGCGCTCGATGAAACCGGTGTCGAGCCGCGCGGCGGCGAAATCATCGTCGCCCAGCGCATTGGCGAGAAAGGCGGCGTTGGTGCGGACCGGCCAGATCTCGACCCCGTCGGCCATCGCCAGCAGCGTGTCGATGGCATCGTCGCGGGTCTCGCCCCAGGCGACCAGCTTGGCGACCATCGGGTCGTAGAAGGGCGAGATCGTGTCGCCCTCTTCGACCCCGGTCTCGATCCGGCCCGTGCGGCCGAGATCGAGATGGTCGAGCCGACCGGTGCTGGGGAGGAAGCCCCTGGCCGGGTCCTCGGCATAGAGCCGCGCCTCGATCGCATGGCCCTCGATCGCAAGCTCGTCCTGCGCCAGCGGGATCGGTTCGCCGCTCGCCACCAGCAGCTGCCATTCGACCAGATCGACCCCGGTGATCTCCTCGGTGACGGGGTGTTCGACCTGCAGCCGCGTGTTCATCTCCATGAAGAAGATGCGGTCGGCGCGCAGGCCCTCGCTGGCATCGGCGATGAATTCGATCGTGCCGGCGCCTTCGTAGTCCACCGCCTTGGCGGCGCGGACCGCGGCGGCGCAGATCGCGGCGCGGGTGTCCTCGCCCATTCCGGGGGCGGGGGCTTCTTCGATCACCTTCTGGTGGCGCCGCTGGAGCGAGCAGTCGCGCTCGAACAGGTGGACGACATTGCCATGGCTG
>JAHJWA010000025.1 GCA_018828205.1 Alphaproteobacteria bacterium | reverse complement strand
GCGCCTGATCTGCGAACGCGAGCGCGAGATCGAGGTTTTCCGCGCGGACGAATACTGGAGCGTGCTTGCCAAGCTCCAGCACGACGGCACGGCCTTCGATGCGCGGCTGGTGAAGTTCGACGGCAGGAAGCTGGAAAAGCTGACGCTGGGCGACGAAGCCAGCGCCGCAGCGGCGAAGCAGGCGGTCGAGGACGGGCGCTTCACGGTCGAGGACGTCGAGACCAAGCCGCTCAAGCGCAACCCCGCGCCGCCCTTCACGACCTCGACGCTGCAGCAGGAGGCCGCGCGCAAGCTCGGCTATTCCGCCAGCCACACCATGCGGCTGGCGCAATCGCTGTATGAAGCGGGCGCGATCACCTATATGCGGACCGACGGCGTGCAGATGGACATGAGCGCGATCATGGCCGCGCGCGATGCCATCGTCGAGCGGTTCAGCGACGATTACCGCCCCGAAAAACCGCGCCTCTACAGCACCAAGGCGAAGAACGCGCAGGAAGCGCATGAAGCGATCCGCCCGACCGATTTCCGCAAGGATCGAGCGGGCAGCGGGGACGAAGCCAAGCTTTACGACCTGATTTTCAAGCGCGCCATGGCCAGCCAGATGGCGACCGCGCAGCTCGAACGCACCACCGTGACCCTGCGCGATGCGACCGGCCGGCACGAACTGCGCGCCACCGGCCAGGTGGTGAAGTTCCCGGGCTATTTCGCGGTCTATCAGGAAGGCTTCGACGACAAGGCGGAGGACGAGGACGAGGGCCTGCTCCCGGTGCTGCGCAAGGGCGATGCCCCCGCCAAGACCGCTGTGGAAGCCAATCAGCACTTCACCCAGCCGCCGCCGCGCTTCTCCGAAGCCTCGCTGGTGAAGCGGCTCGAGGAACTGGGCATCGGCCGCCCGTCCACCTACGCCAGCACGATCCAGACGCTGCGCGACCGCGAATATGTCCGGATGGAGAAAAACCGTTTCTTCGCCGAGGAAAGCGGGCGCTTGCTGACGGCGTTCCTCGAACGCTTCTTCCCGAACTACGTGGCCTATGATTTCACCGCCGGGATGGAGGACAATCTCGACGAGGTGTCCGCCGGGAACGAGGCGTGGAAGACCCTGCTCGAAGCCTTCTGGAAGGACTTCAAGCCCAAGACCGAAGAGGTGATGGAGAAGAAGCCTTCGGAAGTCACCGAGGTGCTCGACGAATATCTCTCCGACTATCTCTTCCCCGAACGCGCCGATGGCAAGGAGCCGCGCTTCTGCCCGCTGTGCGACAAGGAAGGCCGCGAGGGCGGGCGGCTGGCGCTGCGCGGCGGGCGCTACGGCGCCTTCGTCGCCTGCGCCAACTACCCCGAGTGCAAGTTCACCCGCCGCTTCGCCCAGCCGGGCGCCGATGGCGAGGAGGCTGCCGAGGACATGGTGATGGGCGAGGATCCCGCCACCGGCCTCCCGGTCGAGCGCAAGACCGGGCGCTTCGGCCCCTATATCCAGCTGGGCGAGGGCAAGGAGGCCAAACGCGCGAGCATCCCCAAGGATCTCGACGATTTCGATCTCGAATGGGCGCTCAAGCTGCTGGCCTTGCCGCGGATCGTGGGCACCCACCCCGAGAGCGGCAAGGAGATCGAGGCGGCGATCGGGCGCTACGGCCCGTATCTGCGCCACGATGGCAAATACGCCAAGCTGACCAGCACGCGCGACGTCTTCGACACCGGCATGAACGCCGCGGTCTCGCTGCTCGCCGAAGCGGCCAATCGCAAGGGCGGCACCCGCGGCAAGGCCGAGCCGATCAAGACGCTCGGCGTCCACCCGGTCAGCGGCGCCGAGATGAAGGTCATGCCCGGCCGCTACGGCCCCTATGTCACCGACGGCACCACCAACGCGACCATTCCCAAGGACGCCAAGCCCGAGGACCTGACCGACGCCGAAGCGATCGCGCTGATCGACGCCCGCGTCGCCAAGGGCCCGGTCAAGAAGAAGCGCAAGGCCCCTGCCAAAAAGGCCGCGCCCAAGAAGAAGCCCGCCGCCAAGAAGGCCCCGGCCAAGAAAGCTCCGGCGAAAAAGGCGCCCGCGAAAAAACCCGTGGCCAAGAAGGCGGCGGACTGATGGCGAAGGAGCATTTCGAACGCCACAAGCAGCCCTGGCGCGCCGACGAGGCCGGCATGCTGCGCACGCTCGCCGCCAAGGGCAAGGGCCTGCGCGAGATCGCCAAGGCGCTCGGCCGCAGCGAGGAATCGACCAAGGACTTCGCCAAGAAGAACGGGATCGAGATATTGAAGAAGCGGTGAGAATTTCGTCATCCCAGCGAAAGCTGGGATCTCTCACCGCCTTCGTCATCCCAGCGAAAGCTGGGATCTGTTTCGGATCGGCGCTAAGTCGGAGAGAGATCCCAGCTTTCGCTGGGATGACGCATGGGGGGAAGAGGAGGCAAACGCCAGTGCCCAAGGGCGGCTACACCTATATCCTCACCAACAAGCCCCGCGGCGTGCTCTACATCGGCGTGACTGCCGACCTTTCGGCCCGCACGATGCAGCACCGCGAGGGCAAGGGCTCCGCCTTCGCGCGCCGCTACGGCCTCGACCGGCTGGTGCTGATCGAACATCACGACGCTATCGAGGGGGCGATCGCCCGCGAAAAGACGCTCAAGGCCTGGCAGCGCGCGTGGAAAATCGAGCTGATCGAGCGGGCTAACCCGGACTGGCGCGACCTGTTCGAGGAGATCAACGGGTAGCTGAGGTCAAACTCTCGTCAGACGGTCGCCATACTCCCACCGTCGTCATCCCAGCGTAAGCTGGGATCTGTCTCAAGCGAAGCGCATACACGCCAGAGATCCCAGCTTTCGCTGGGATGACGATTAGGGAATTCGCTCACCCCACCCAGTCGAGCCCCATTTCCTCGTAGATTTCCTTGTCCTCGGCCCAGTTCTCGGTCGCTTTGACGTGCAGGAACAAATGCACCTTCTGGCCGAGCAGCTCGCTCAGCTCCTGGCGCGCGGCGGCGCCGATGGATTTGATCATGCTGCCGCCCTTGCCCAGCACGATCATGCGCTGATTGTCGCGCGCGACCACGATCTGCTGGTGGATCTCGAGGCTGCCGTCCTTGCGCTGGATGTATTTCTCGGGGCGCACCGCGCTGTCGTAGGGCAGTTCCTCGTGGAGCTGCTTGTAGAGCTGTTCGCGGGTGATCTCGGTGGCGAGCAGCCGTTCGCTGGCGTCGCTGACCTGGTCCTCGGGATACATCCACTCGGCCTTGGGCATCAGCGCCGCGAGCACGTCCTTGAGCTCGGCCACCCCGTCGCCGGTGAGCGCGGAGATGAAATAGATCTCGGC
>JAHJWA010000208.1 GCA_018828205.1 Alphaproteobacteria bacterium | reverse complement strand
GCGCAACGCGCGCTTCCCGTGGGCACGATCATCACCGCCGATGCCATCGGCTTTCAGCTCTGGCCTGCTGAAATGGTTGCCGACGCCTATTTCGTCGAAGGCGAATCCGACATGACCGCATTGCTGGGGACGGTGGTCCGTCATCCCATCACCGCCGGTCAGCCTCTTACCCAGGGTTCTCTCGTGAGCCCCGGCGACAGCGGTTTTCTCGCCGCGGCCCTCGGCCCGGGCATGCGCGCCGTCACCGTTCCGGTTTCGGCCACGACCGGCGTCGCCGGATTCGTCTTTCCGGGCGACCGCGTCGACATCGTTCTGACTCAGACAGTCACAGGCACCCAGGGACAACCGCTGAACGCTTCGGAAACCATTTTGCGTAACCTTCGCGTTCTCGCCACCGATCAGTCGACCACGCAGGAAGTCGTCGAGGGCAAGACCGTCGTCAACGAAGTGCGCACCGTCACTCTCGAAGTCACGCCCAAGATCGCGGAGAAAATTGCAGTCGCCGAGACCATCGGCGAACTGAGCCTGTCGCTGCGCTCGCTGGCGGACAGCCAGAGCGAACTCGAGCAGGTTCTGGCGCGTGGCGATATTGTCATTCCCGACGACGCAACCCCCGAAGAGGAGGAGAAGCTGCTGCGCGAAGCCATGGCCCGGCCCAGCGATGCGCGCGGCTCCTTCGCCACCGGCGGCGACGTGTCGCGCTTCCAGCGCTCTTCCATTCCTCCGCAGACCGAGCCGCAAAGCGCGGCCCGGAACCTGGAAATGCCGCAGAGCGCACCGGGTGCGCCGGCACCTGCAGGCGAGACTCGCACCGTTCCGCGGGGCCCGGTGGTCCGCGTCACGCGCGGGCAGCAAACCACCGAAGTGCCCGTCGGAAAATCCCGATGACCGGACAGCTTCGAACATCGCAGGACGTATCGGCGACGCCGGAAGAGATCGCGGCGGACCCAATCAGAGCCATCAGGGGGCTTAAGCCAATGAAACCTCGCCACACTGCCAAAATGCTGCTTGCGAGCCTGGCGCTCGCGCCGCTGGCCGCCATTCCGACGACGATGGCCACGGCGCAGAGCTCGGTCCAGCCATCGCAGAGCATCGTCATCTCGATCGGCAAGGGCGAGCTCATCAACGTCCCCGGCAGCATGACCGACATCTTCGTCGCCGACGACACCATCGCCGACGTCCAGATCAAATCGCAGCGCCAGCTCTACGTCTTCGGACGCGCCGGCGGCGAGACCACGATCTATGCCAGCAACGCGGCTGGCGACATCATCTGGTCGGCCAACGTCCGCGTCGGCTCCAACATCGGCAGCGTCGACCAGATGCTCGCCCTGGCCATGCCCGAAGCGAAGATCGCGGTCGCCACCATGGGCGCGAACACCGTGCTGCTTACCGGTACCGTGGCCGCGCCCGAGGATGCCGCCGAAGCGCAGACGCTGGTCGAGGCCTTCGTCGGCGAAGAAACCAATGTCATCAGCCGCCTGCGGATGGCAACTCCGCTGCAAGTGAACTTGCAGGTGCGCTTCGCCGAAGTCAGCCGCTCGCTGGTTCGCGCGCTCGGCGCCAATCTGGCCACCATCGATACCACCGGCGGCTTCCAGTTCGGCGTGACCAACGGCAGCCAGCCCAACTCGATCGTCCGCGGCGGCCCCTTGGCGGTGGGCGTGCCCGGTCCGGGTCAGTCGACCAATATTTCCGGCCCCGGTATCGGTTCGACGCTCGGCTTTGCCGGACAATTGCTGGGTCTCGACATCGGAGCTGCGCTCGACTTGGCCGAAACGCAAGGTCTGGTGACGACCCTTTCGCAGCCCAATCTGACTGCCCTTTCGGGTGAGACGGCAGAGTTTCTGGCTGGCGGCGAATTCCCGATCCCGCTGTCGCAAGGCCTGGGAACGACCACGATAGAATACAAGAATTACGGCGTCAGCCTGGCCTACACACCGACCGTGCTTGCCAATGGCCGGATTTCGATCCGGGTGCGTCCGGAAGTCTCCGAACTGTCCAGCCAGGGCGCAATCACCCTCGACGGCTTCCAGGTTCCTGCGCTGATAACCCGTCGCGCCGAAACGACGGTGGAACTGGGTTCCGGCCAGAGCTTCATGATTGCGGGGCTGCTGTCGACCAATGCGCAAAATTCGATCGAAAAGGCCCCTGGTCTCGGCGATGTACCGATCCTGGGCAATCTGTTCCGCTCGACGACCTTCCGGCGCGGCGAGACCGAGCTGGTCATCGTCGTCACCCCCTATCTGGTCAAGCCGATCGACGGCAACCGTATCGCGCTGCCGACCGACGGGTATCAGTCGCCCAACACCGCGCAAAGCCTGCTGGGCTATTTCGAGAACGACGGGATTTCGGGCGCCGGCCGTCCCGGGCCCACCGTTTCGGACGACATTCCGGTCGCGCCGCAGGTGCTCCGCGCGCCCGATGCGCAGGCCGCCGCCCAGCCCGCGACTCCGCGCCGCCAGGAACGCGTCGCCGAGGGCGATGCCGCGCCCGGCTTCAGCTTCAAGTGAGGGGACCTAGACCGATGCGTATCAGTTTCAATCGCAAGATCGCCGGGGCAATGGCCCTTTCGCTGGGCGTCGCGCTCGCCGGGTGCGGCGGTATGGCGGACAACCGTTCGCTTTACAGCATCAAGCAGCCGGTGGTCGAACGCGCCAACTACACGCTCGACATCGACGCTCCGCAGGGCGGTTTGCCCATTAGCGAACAGCAGCGGCTGGCGGGATGGTTCGAGGCGATGGATCTTCGCTACGGCGATCGCATCTCGATCGACGATCCGGTCAACTCCGTCGCGACCCGCGAGGCGGTTACCGCGCTCGCCGGACGGTATGGCCTCTTGATCGCCGACGGATCGCCCGTGACCGAAGGCTATGTCGCGCCGGGCCAGGCCCGCGTCGTGATCACCCGTTCGACCGCTTCGGTTCCAGGCTGTCCCGACTGGTCGGTGAAGACCGAAGCGAATTACAACAATGCGACCCATCCCGGCTTCGGTTGCGGGGTGAATTCGAACCTCGCGGCCATGGTCGCCAATCCCGAAGATCTGATCGCCGGTCAGACGGGTACCGGCGAAACCGTGGTGACCACTTCGACCAAGGCGATCAACGCCTATCGGGCGGCTGAACCGACCGGTGTCGGCGAGCTCACCGAAGTCGATACCGGAGGTAACTGAGCCATGAACGCACCTTGGAAATCGGGCATGCCCAACAACAACCGCGATCCCTTCGCCGCCTATATCTGCGACGAAAGCGCACTCGACGTGTTGCGTCCGGTTGTCATCGAATTGGGTTGGGCTCCGGAGAAGTGCAACAAGGGTGGCCTCCGCAACGCGATCCAGTCGCTTTCGGTCAGCGCCAGCCCCAACATCCTGCTGGTCGACCTTTCCGAGAGCGGCGATCCGCTCAACGACATCAACTCGCTGGCGGAGGTCTGCGAGCCCGGCACGGTGGTGATCGCCATCGGTCAGGTCAACGATGTGCGCCTCTATCGCGACCTGCTCGCGAGCGGCATTCACGACTACTTGCTCAAACCGCTTTCGGCGACGGCGCTGCGCGATTCGCTCACGCAGGCGCAGACGGTCTTCAGCACGCCGCGTAGCGGTGAGGTGGAAGCCGTCAAAAGCCATGTCTCGACCGCGATCGTCGGCACCCGCGGCGGGGTCGGCGCGTCGACGCTGGCGACCTCGCTGAGCTGGCATTTCGCCGCCAACAAGAAGCTTTCGACCGCTCTGCTCGATCTCGACATCCACTTCGGAACCGGGGCGCTGGCGCTCGATCTCGAACCGGGCCGCGGCCTGACCGATGCGATCGACAATCCGAGCCGGATCGACGGCCTGTTCATCGAACGCGCCATGATCCGCGCGCACGACAATCTCGCGATCCTCTCGGCGGAGGCGCCGATCAATTCCCCGCTGATGACCGACGGCGCAGCCTTCCTCCAACTGGAAGAAGAATTCCGGCAAGCTTTCGAGATGACGGTCATCGACCTGCCGCGCAACATGCTGATCAATTTCCCGCATCTGCTCAACGACGTGAATGTCGTGGTGCTGACCACCGAGATGACGCTCGCCTCGGCGCGCGATTCGATCCGGCTGCTGTCCTGGCTCAAGACCAACGCCAGCCATGCGGTGCCGATCATCGTCGCCAACAAGGTACAATCGGGGACCGCCGAGATCAGCAGGGCCGATTTCGAGGCCTCGATCGAGCGCAAGATCGATTTCACCCTCCCCTTCGATCAGAAGGGTGCCGCGACCGCTGCCAAGCTGGGCCAGCCCTTCATCGAAGCGAACGCCCAGAGCAAGGTCGCGTCGATGATCAAATCGCTCGGCGAACGCATCATCAGCGGCACCGAGGAGCAGGCCGACGACGATGTCGATGCCGGCAAGAAGTCGCTGCTCGGGAGCTTCGATCTGAAATCTCTGCTGGCCAAGAAGCCCAAAGCCAATTCGCCGATGCCAGCGGTGGCAGACTGACACCCACGGCCGGAAGCCGACGTCGTTCGCTTCCGCTCGCAGCTGGGCATGACGGAATGAAGATAGCCGGAGACGCAACATGAGCACGATCCAGTTCCTGCTGGTCTTAGCCGGCACCCTCGCGGTGCTGGTGCTCGGCTATGCCATGCTCTCGGGCCCCTCCCCGGCCAAGGCTGGCCAGCGGCGACTGCAGCAGGTGCGCTTTCGCCATTCGGAGAGCACCGACACCAAGGTCGAATCGCAGTTCAAAAAGGCCATCGCAGCGCGCAAGCCGAAGCTGCACAAGGTCGCCGGCTCGACCTCGCGGCTCGAAGCGCTGGCCATCCGGCTCGACCGGACGGGCAAGGGCTGGAGCCTAACGCAATATGCCTACGCCTCGCTGGGCCTGGCGGTCGCATTCACGGTGCTGCTATACCTGCGGACCGGCGCGCTTCCGCTGGCGCTCTGCGTCGGCGTGCTGATCGGCGCTGGTCTGCCGCATATGGCGGTGGGCTATCTGGTCAAGAAGCGAACCGACCAGTTCAACGCCAAGTTCCCCGACGCCATCGAGCTGCTGGTCCGCGGTCTGCGTTCGGGCCTCCCGGTCACCGAGACGCTCGCGGTGGTGGCGCAGGAGGTTTCCGGTCCGGTCGGCGAGGAATTCAAATCCATCGTCGAGCGGATCAAGATCGGCCGGACCATGGAGGAAGCGCTCCAAGCAACCGCAGACCGGTTGGGCATCCCCGAGTTCAACTTCTTCTGCATCACGCTGGCGATCCAGCGCGAGACCGGCGGCAATCTGGCGGAGACGCTTTCGAACCTGGCGGACGTGCTGCGCAAGCGCGCGCAGATGAAACTCAAGATCCGGGCCATGAGTTCGGAATCGAAGGCCTCGGCCTATATCGTCGGTGCCCTGCCCTTTATCGTCTTCATCATGATCTGGTGGATCAATCCCGAGTATATCGGCGGCTTTTTCACTGAAGATCGCCTGATCGTCGCCGGGCTCGGCGGTATGGTCTGGATGGGCATCGGGGTCTTCATCATGGCCCAGATGGTCAGTTTCGAAATCTGAGGGACGGAGAGCACGCAATGGATTCGCCCGCCGGCCCCACGCTTCTCGGCTTCGACGTCATCATGGTCGGGTCGATCCTTGCCGGGATCGCCGCTTTCGCCGTGATCTTCGCGATCTACACCGCAGTGACGATCAGGGATCCGATGGCCCGCCGGGTCAAGGCGCTCAACGAGCGCCGCGACGAGCTCAAGGCAGGCATCGTCACCAACAACGCCAGGAAGCGCCAGAGCCTGGTCCGCAATTCCGACACCACCGACAAGGTGAAGGACACGCTCGACAGCATGAAGGTGCTGCAGCAGAGCCAGATCGAGGATATCCAGCAAAAGCTCGCCCACGCCGGCTATCGCAACAAAGAACTGGCGGTGCTTATCATCGGCATGCGCCTGGCGGTGCCGTTGCTCCTTGGGGGGCTGGTTTTCGTCTATGTCTATCTGATGAATAGCTTCCCCGAATGGGGCGATATGAAGAAGCTCTTCGCGCTGACGGCGGCGGTGGGCGTGGGCTACAAGGGACCCGAAATCTATCTCAAGAACAAGGCCAAGAAGCGTACCGACGCGATCCGGAAGGGTCTGCCCGACGCGCTCGACCTGCTGGTGATCTGTGCCGAGGCCGGTCTGACCGTGGACGCCGCCTTCAACCGCGTCGCCAAGGAACTGGGCCGCGCCTACCCCGAACTGGGCGACGAATTCGCTTTGACCGCGATCGAGCTCTCGTTCCTCAACGAACGCCGCAAGGCCTTCAGCAATTTCGCCTATCGGGTCGATCTGGAAGACATCAAGGGCGTGGTTACGACCATGGTGCAGACCGAGAAATACGGCACCCCGCTGGCTTCGGCGCTGCGGGTGCTCTCGGCCGAGTTCCGCAACTCGCGCATGATGCGCGCCGAGGAAAAGGCCGCCCGCTTGCCGGCGATCATGACCATCCCGCTGATCATGTTCATCCTGCCGGTGCTGTTCATCGTCATTCTCGGTCCGGCGGCCTGTTCGATCTCCGACGCCTTCTCTGGCGGGATTGGGTAAGACCTACGACGAATGCGATTCCCACGCGCGGTAGGCCTAGCCCTCCAGGCTTTCCGCGTCGAAATCGCCCGCCGCCTCGCGCAGCCGCACCAGCATGGTGCGCAGCTGGTCGCGTTCGGCCTCGGTGAGGACGGAAAACAGTTCGGCCTCGATCTTCTTCGCCAGCGGCATGATGCCGGCATGGACCCCGCGGCCCTCGGTGGTCAGCTGCAGCAGGTGCGAACGCCCGTCGGCCTCGTTGGGGGTCCGCTCGGCCAGACCGCGCTGCTCGAGTTCCTTGCAGGCGCGGCTGACCGGCACCTTGTCCATCAGCGTGAGCTGGGTGAGCTGGCGCTGGGTCAGCGGCCCGCTGTCCCCGAGCACCGCCATGATCCGCCATTCGGTGGTGCGCAGCGCGAAGCGCCGGCGATATTGCTCGGCGATCCGCGTCGAGACCGCGTTGGACGCGATCGAGAGCTGATAGGGCAGGAAGTCCGCAAGGCGCTGAGAAGGCTGGCGGGCAGGCTGGGATTTCGACATGGTCGCAACCCTAGCTCTCCTGCCCGCCTTGGCAAGACCGTTTCAAGCGCAACTATTTGTAGCCGGGTTCGTCCCACCACGGATAGAAATCGGGCATCTCGCCGCTGACCCTATCGGGATAGGCGGGCGGGCGCTTCTCGAGGAAGCTGGCGATCCCCTCCTGCGCATCCGCGCTGCGGCTGAGGCGATAGATCGCGCGGCTGTCGATCCGGTGCGCCATCATCGGGTGCTCGGTCGCCGAGAGCCGCCACAGCATCGCGCGGGTCATCGCGACCGAGACCGCCGAGGTGTTGTCGGCGATCTCGCGCGCGATCGTGCGCGCCGCATCCAGCAATTCGCCGCGCGGGTGGAGCGAGCGCACCAGCCCGCGATCCAGCGCCTCTTGGGCGGAAAATATCCGTCCGGTCATGCACCATTCGAGCGCGGTCTGCATTCCCACCAAACGCGGCAGAAACCAGCTCGATGCGGCCTCGGGGGTGATCCCGCGGCGCGCGAAGACGAAGCCGTAGCGCGCGTCATCGGCGGCGAGGCGGATATCCATCGGCAGTTGCATGGTCGCGCCGACTCCGACCGCGACCCCGTTGCAGGCCGAGATCAGCGGCTTTTTCGAATTGAACAGCCGCAGCACCAGCCGCCCGCCACCGTCGCGCACGCGCTCGTCCGAGAGGTCCTCGACCGGGTTGGGATCGGAGAAAACATGGCCGCCGCCCTCGGGCGTCAGATCGGCCCCGGCGCAAAAGGCGCGCTCGCCGTGCCCGGTAAAGATCACCGCGCGCACGCTGTCGTCGGCGTCGGTGACATCGATCGCATCGATGATCTCGGCCATCATCACGCGGGTGAAGGCGTTCATCTTCTCCGGGCGATGCAGCGTCAGCGTGGCGATGCCATCGGCGATATCGAGCTTGATCTGTGTGTATTCGGCCATGTCTCTCTCCCCATGCAACGGGCCCGATCGGCAAGGCCCAAATGGAAAGGGCGGCCCGCGAGCCGCCCTCTCGTCTGTTCGGAGCCTAGCGCGGCGCCATCCGGATCGCGCCGTCGAGGCGGACATCCTCGCCGTTGAAATAGCCGGTCTCGATCATACACATGGCCAGCTTGGCGTATTCCTCGGGATTGCCGAGCCGCTTGGGGAAGGGAACGCTGGCGGCGAGCGCTTCCTTCACCTGCGGCGGCGCGGCGTTCATCAGCGGGGTGTTGAAGATGCCCGGCAGGATGGTGTTCACGCGGATGCCCTCGCGCATCAAATCGCGCGCGATCGGCAGGGTCATGCCCACGACGCCGCCCTTGGAGGCGGAGTACGCAGCCTGGCCCATCTGGCCGTCTTCCGCCGCCACCGAGGCGGTGTTGACGATCGCGCCGCGATCGCCGTCTTCGCTGAGCGGCTCGAGCGTCATCATCCCCGCCGCCGATTTGGCGATGCAGCGGAAGGTGCCGATCAGATTGACCTGGATCACGAAATCGAAGGCCGAGATCGGAAAGATCTTGATCTCGCCCGACTGCTTGTCGCGGCTGACGGTCTTGATCGCATTGCCGATACCGGCGCAATTGACCAGGATCCGCTCCTGGCCATGCGCTTCGCGCGCCTTGGCGAAGCCGGCATCGACTTCCTCGTCGCTGGTGACGTTGACCTTGCAGAACACGCCGCCCAGCTCCTGCGCGAGCGCGGTGCCCTTCTCCTCGTTCATGTCGAAGATCGCGACCTTGCCGCCCTTGGCCGCGATCGCGCGGGCGGTGGCGGCGCCGAGGCCCGAGGCGCCGCCGGTGACGACTGCGGGGGTATTGGCAGAAACTTCCATAAACTCTCTCCTGATATGCGAATGTCGTCCCGGCCTATGCCGGGACCCGGTATCGTAAATTGGGGGCGTGCAGCTAGACGATTTCGACGATGGTGACATTGGCGACGCCGCCGCCCTCGCACATCGTCTGCAGACCGAACTTCTTGCCGTTGCGGCGCAGCGCATGGATCAGCGTGGCCATCAGCTTGGTGCCGCTCGCCCCCAGCGGGTGGCCCAGCGCGATCGCGCCGCCATGGACATTGAGCCGCTCGGGATCCGCCCCGGTGTACTTGAGCCAGGCCAGCGGGACCGGAGCGAAGGCCTCGTTGACCTCGTAGAGATCGATATCCTCGATCTTCATCCCGGCGCGCTCGAGCGCGCGGTCGGTCGCGAACAGCGGCTCCTCGAGCATGATCACGGGATCGCCCGCGGTCACGGTGAGATTGCGGATCCGCGCCAGCGGGGTGAGCCCGTGTTCCTTGAGCATCCGCTCGGACACCACCAGCACCGCGCTCGAACCGTCGCAGATCTGGCTGCTGGAGGCTGCGGTGATCTTGCCGTTCTCGGACAGTTTCTTGACCGACTGGATGCCCTCGAGCGTCGCATCGAAGCGGATGCCCTCGTCGACCGTGTGCCAGGCGTCGCCCTCGGGCGTTTCGATCGCGATCGGGACGATCTCGTTCTCGAAAGCGCCCGCCTCGGTGGCGCGCTTCGCCTTGAGGTGGCTCTGCAATGCGAAATTGTCGAGATCGTCCTTCGAGAAGCCGTGCTTCTGCGCGATCATCTCCGCGCCGGCGAATTGCGACCACTGGATGCCGGGGTATTTCTCCTCCAGACCGGCGGATTTGTAGTGCCCCAGCCCTTCCTTCATGTGCAGCATCGCGGTGGAGCCCATCGGCACCCGGCTCATGCTCTCGACCCCGGCGGCGATCACGCAATCCTGCGTCCCGCTCATCACCGCCTGCGCGGCGAACTGGATCGCCTGCTGGCTCGAGCCGCACTGGCGGTCGATGGTGACCGCGGGCGTGCCCTCGCCCAGATGCTTGGTGGCCAGCACCGCGTTGCGCCCGACCTGCATCGCCTGCTCGCCGCCCTGGCTGACGCAGCCCATGATCACATCGTCCACCGCCTTGGGATCGATCCCGCTGCGCTCGACGATCGCATCGAGCGATCGGGCCGCGAGATCGACGGGATGGATGCCCGCAAGCCGGCCTCCGCGTTTCCCGCCGGCGGTACGGACGGCTTCGACGATATAGGCTTCGGGCATTGCGGCTCTCTCCGGTTTTGTTTTGCTACTCGTTTTTCGATTGCCTAAGGGGCGGGACGGAAGTGGTCAAGCCACTGAACCGCGCGGCCGCGCCGCCGGCTTGCCAAGGCGCGTGCAGCGAGGCAGAAGTGGCCCCACACCATGGAAAAAGCGCTCTTCGCAATTAACCCCGGGCTCGACCGCCCCGCCCTCGCCCGCCGCTTCGCCGAGCGCACCAGAGTGCAAATTCGCAACGTCCTGACGCCCGAGACTGCGCGAGAGATCCAGTCGATCCTGCAGGCGACCCGCTGGAGCCTGGCGATGCGCGGGGGCGATTCCGCCGAGACCCCGCCGCAAACGATCAGCAACGCCGAACTGGCGACGCCCGCCGGGGTCGAGAAGGCCAACCGCCTCGGCCAGCAGGCGCATGAGGCGAGCGCGCGCGGCGACTACGGCTTTCGCTACGCGCACTATCCGATCGTCGAGGCGCTCAACCAGCGCTGGGACCCGGGCGGACCCTACGAATTGCTGCTCGAATATCTCAACGCCCCCGACTTTCTCGAGTTCGTGCGCGAGGTGACCGGCATTCCCGAACTCGTCCGCGCCGACGGGCAGGCGACGCTCTATGCCGCCCAGCATTATCTCGGCCGCCATATCGACAGCCATGTCGCCGAAGGCTGGCGCGTTGCCTATGTGCTCAATCTGGCGCGCGACGACTGGCATCCCGACTGGGGCGGCTATCTGACCTTCCTCGACGACGACGGCGATATCGTCGAGGGATTCCGTCCGCGTTTCAACGCGCTCAACCTGTTCGCCGTGCCGCAAAGCCACGCGGTCACCTATGTGCCCCCCTTCGCGCCGGTCGGGCGCTATGCGATCACCGGGTGGTTGCGCGACAGGTGACCCGGCACACGCCGCACCAATGGCACGATCGTGCCATCGCGGCCGAACGCGCCGGCGATCCGGCGCAGGCCCGCGGGCTCATCGGCCAGGCTCTGGCGCAATGGCCCGATAATGCGGAGCTGCACAATGATGGTGGTTCTCTGGCATTGCGTATGGGCGAGGCCGCTGATGCCGAAAGGCTGTTCGCCCGTGCGCAGAAGCTGGCTCCCGACAATCCGGATTTTGCCATCAACCGCGCCATTGCCCTCGGCAGGCTCGACCGGCACGAGGAAGCGTGCGGCCTCCTTGCCGGTATCGAGGGCCAAGCGGCGGCATTGCCGCGCTATTGGTCCGCGCGCGGGAATGCCGCACGGGCGGCACGCGAGATGGAGG
>JAHJWA010000207.1 GCA_018828205.1 Alphaproteobacteria bacterium | reverse complement strand
GGTGGACCCGACAGCGTCGCATTGTTGCTGCTCGCTCAAGCGGCGCGACCCGGTGCGGTCGCAGTCGCGACGGTGGATCACGGGCTGCGCCGCGAGAGTGCTGGCGAAGCGGAGTGGGTGGCGGCGCTGTGCCGTGAACTCTGCGTTGCGCACGAGACCCTTCGGGTCGAGGTCGAAGCGGGCAATCTGCAGAGCCAGGCGCGCGCGGCGCGCTACCAGGCGCTCGGCGAGTGGATGGCGCGCCGCGACCTCCCCGCCTTGGCGACCGCGCATCATGCCGACGACCAGGCCGAAACCCTGCTGATGCGGCTCAACCGCGGGAGCGGGCTTCCCGGCCTGGCCGGGGTCAGACCCTCCGGCACGGTGCCGGGAGCAAAGGGGCGGCTGCTCCGACCCCTGCTAGGCTGGCGGAAGTCCGAGCTGGAAGCGTTGGTGCGCGGGGCGGGCATCGAGCCGATCGCGGACCCCTCCAACCGCGACGAGCGGTTCGACCGGGTCCGGGTGAGGCAGGCGCTGGCCAGGTCAGACTGGCTCGATCCGGTGGCGCTGGCGCGCAGCGTGGCGCTGCTCGGCGAGGCTGAGGCCGCGCTGGGTGAGGTGGTGGCAGAAATCCATCTAAAGCAGGTCACACGCGAGGAGGATGGGTGGCGCTTCGTCGTTTCGCACTCCGACTATATCCGGATCGAAGTGGTCGGACGGATTTTCGCTGGAATGGGTCTTGCGCCGCCGCGCTCGGAGATCGCGCGGCTCGTCGTGCGGCTTGGCGCTAAGGAGAATGCTTCGTTGGCAGGCGTTCTTGGCGTGCCAACGAGCGAGGAGGGGGCCGACTGCTGGACCTTCCGGTCCGAACCGCCGCGAAAATCCCGCTAGAGCAGGCTATCGCCCATGCCGATCCGTTGTCCGCGGGTGATCACCACCAGATCGCCTGTGCGCGCGGCGTCGAACAATTTGTCGGCGAAGGGGTCGGGCACCGCTATGCAACCGTGGCTGGCATAGCCGTTCTCGACCACATTGCCGCCGTGGATGGCGATCCCGTCCCAAGTCAGCCGCAGCGTCCACGGCATCGGCGCGTTGCCGTATTTCTCTGAGACGTTGTGGCGCTCCTTGGTCAGGATGGGGAAATTGCCGATGGGGGTGGGGTGGCTGTCGGTCCCGAGCATGGCGACCGCCGCGCCGATCTCGTAGCCGTCGCGGAACACCGAAACGACCCGCGCCTCAAGATCGACCGTGACCACCAGCTTGCCGGTTTCGGGAACGCCCGCGGTATCCCAGTGCCATTCGCCGTATTTCATCGGCCCCTCGATCGGCAGGACGCGCTTGATGAGGAAAGGCTCGGCGGCGCGGCGCTCGGCATCGGCGGCAAGCTTGGCCTCGATGGCCGGTCGGGGGTCGATCCGCACCTGCTCGGCGGCGACCGCAGCGCTCGTGCCATCCGCGGTGGCGCTTTCGGCCATCAACCCGCCTCCGAAAGCCAGCGCGCCTAGCGCCAGCAGCACTGCGAGCGTCGTTCCGCCAATCCATTTGAGCGTTGCATCCATCGCACCATGAATAGCGATCGCCCACCAAAAATCCAGCAATGGCCGCGACCTGTCCCACTTGGGGACCGCGCAGCGGACAGGCGTTAACGGCTAGCCATGCGCGCCGAAGAGATTGGCGATGGCAGTACCGATCCGCAGATTGAGCGCCTGCGCAGCCTCGATCGGATCGATATAGTCGCGTCCGATCTGGGCATAGCCTTCGCCCGCCCCGTCGGGGTAGTCGCTGGGTTCCGCGACCGAGAAATCCGAGAGCTGCGGGAAGCTGGTGGGATAGGCGCGCCGCATTTGCGCCAGCGCCTCGTCGACCCGCAGCGTGAAGACCATCTCGAGCACATCGTCGCGATCGATATCGTTGGCGCGGCTGAAGGCGGGGATCGACACGGCCTTGAGGAACATGTGCTGGAGCAGCGCCAGGCGGAGCGCCTGCAGCGCGCCGATGGTGCGGCGGATTTCCTCGCGTCCCTCGAGCGGGGCCTCGTCGGGCACCAGCGCGAACAGGCGGTGCAGCTTGAGCGCATCGACCCTGAGCCGCGATGTCAGCCGGCGGAACACGCCGTTGCGATCGTCGCCGGTGAGATATTCGGCCAGCGTTTCGCAGGCGGGGGCGAGGTGCTGCTCGGTGCCGCGATAGGGGCGGCTCGCCCAATAGGCGGAGTTGAACAGCTCGCCATAGGCGGCCACCGTCTTGATGCTCGCCAGCGCGTTGGAGGCGCGCACCAGCCGCATGATCTGCCGCCCGCGCTCGCTCTCCTGCAGCAGCGCGGCGATGTCCTCGTAGCTGCCCTCGGCGGCGCTGCCGATCCCCGCGATGATGTTCACCGGATAGCCGAGCTGCTGGAGGATCGCGTTGTGCGGGATCGCACGGATCTGCCGCAGGCTCATCTCGCGATCGCTCGAAAGATCACCCTGGCGGCGCGAGACCCGGCTGCCGGTGGTGTTGAGCAGGCCGAGCCCGAAGGCGGTCACCGCGCGGGCATAGGTGCGGCTCTCGAGATGGTCGCGCTGGTGGCTGCGGACCGCGCGGTAGAAATCGAGGCTCAGATCGGTGCGGCGGTAGAAGGGGTCGGGGTCGACATCGGGATCGGTGTCGCCGGGGCGCAATTGCGCGATCCGCGACAGCGTGGCGAGCGCAAGCTCGGGCGTCGCGAAGAACAAATAGCCGTCGCCGCCCTGGAAGCTCGCTTCGGCCTCCAGCGCGATCCCGGCACGGGCGAAGCGGCGCCGCGCCCAGGAGCTGAGCGGCCAGGCCAGCCGGTCGGCGAAACCACCGGGATGCGCGCCGCGGCCCATCCCTTCGCCATGGGTGTTGAAGATCAGCGCCGCCACCTCGGTGAGACCGTTGTTGGCCATCGCATCCGCCATCCGTCCCTGCAGCCGCTCGATCGCGAGACTGGCGGGGATCTGCCCGACGAAGCGTCCGGCGTCGGAGAACCCGGTCTGGATGCAGATCCGGCCGCGCTGGCGGGCATAGGACTGGTAGGCGGGTTCAGCGCAGAGCGCGTCGAGGAAGCGCCCGCCGTGCTCGAGCGCGGTCTCGGTCTCGAACAGCGGCGAGACATCGACCTTGTCCTCGATCCCGAAGAGCCTTGCGAAATAGAGCGCCGCTAGCACGGTCGATGGCTGTTCGCATTCGGCCACCAGCATCCTTATCGGCGCATCGGCATCGATATGCTGGAGGATCTGCGCCATCACCAGGAACTGGCGAATCGCGGTGCTGCTCTCGATCGCCAGCGCGGCGAAATTGGTCCGCAGAGGTTCGACCTTGTCCAATATGTCGCGCAGGACGGCCATTGCGCCCTTGCTGGCGAGATCGAGCGTGTTGTCCGGATCGACCCTGCGGCGGATGGCGTTGTGGAGCTGGCTGGCGTTGACGCGGAAATGGACCCAGCCCATCCCGAGCCCGTCGGCGCGCATCGCCGCGGCGAGCGTCTTGCGCGCGATCGCGCCTTCGCTATCGGAATTTGCGGCTTCGCTCTCGAGGGTGGCGATGATCTCCGCCAGACTGGTGAGCTTGTCGGAATGCGCGTCGGTCAGCCGGTTCGCTGCCACCGACAGCGCTTCGGGATCGGTGAGATCGCCGCCGAAGTCCTCCGCGCGCTCCGCCGCGAAGGCGGCGGCGCGGCGCAGCGGATCGAGCAGCGCGTGATCAGGCGCGAAGCCTGCGAGCCTCGCGGCATAGCGCTCGAGCCGCTGCGCCTTTTCCGCCAAGCGGAAGCCGATCGAGTGGTACCATTTGATGTCGGTTCGCCCGTCCATGTCGTAGCCGACCCAGGAAGCGAAGCGGAACGGCAGCGGGGCGAGCGCCTGCCAGCGGTCGGGCCAGCGCTGCTCTGCCTCTGCCAGCACTTTTCCCACCACCGTGTCGCGGGCGTCCTGCGCCCGCGCGATCGCCGCCATTGCGCAATGGTGCTCGTAAGGCAGCGTGATCGCCGGGCGCTCGTCCGCGACGACGCAGGCGCTGTCATCGATGGCTTGCTCGCCGCTGGCCGCATCGGCGATCGCCTCGGTCTGTGCGGGGGTAAGCAGGAAGGTGGGATGCGCGGTGAAGACCGCGTGCAATGCCGGGGTTTCCCAGCGCGTGCGGAAGAGATCGAAATCCCCCTCGCGGGTCGTGAGAGCGGAGAGGTTCTCCTCGCGTGCGACCGGCGCCACCAGCGAGCGCAGCCGCTGGGCGCGGCTCTTGAGCGAATCGTGTTCCAGTTCCGCCACCAGCGCGGCGCAATCCTGCAGGGTAAGCTCGCCCGATTCCAGCTGCCGCGACAGGTCGAGCGAGAGCTGGAACACTGGGTTGAACAGCGGCGTCTCGCGGGTCCGTTCGTGGAGCTCCGCGAGCCGCGCGGAAAGTTCGGCGGTGGTCTTCATCGTTTCAGTCCGGCGGCTTCGCGGGCGAGGCTGGTGATGTTCTCGGAATGGACCGGCCCGCGCGGCGCGACCCAACTGCCGCCGACGCAGAGCACCGCCTCGAGCGCAAGCCATTCCGCGGCATTCTCGAGACCGATCCCCCCGGTGGGGCAGAAACGGCATTGTGCGAACGGCGCGGCAAGCGCCTTGAGCGCCGGGATGCCCCCGGCGGCGACCGCGGGAAAGAACTTGAAATGCGTCAGCCCGAGATCGAGTCCGCGCATGATATCGCCAGCGGTGGCGATCCCGGGGAGAAAGGGCACGCGCTCGCGCGCAGCGGCCTTGGCCAGCGGCTCGGTGAGGCCCGGCGATACGATGAATTGCGCGCCCGCCTCAAGCGCATCGGCGAGATCCGCTTCGCCGGTCACGGTGCCTGCGCCGACCACCGCGCCCGGAACCGCTTTCATTGCCCGGATCGCATCGAGCGCCGCCGGCGTGCGCAGCGTGACTTCGAGCACCGGCAAGCCCCCGGCGACCAGCGCGCGGGCGAGCGGTTCGGCCTGCGAAAGCTCGTCGATCACGATGACCGGGATGACCGGGGCCTGCGTCATGATCTCGGCGATGGTGGTCATTGGGGCACTCCATGTTCGGCGACGAAGGCGGCCGCGGCCCCGAACAGGCCGGGCTGCGGATGGACGATCAGCTTGACCGGGATGGTGCCCATCAGCTCGGCGAACCGCCCCTTGGCGCGGAAGCGTTCGGCGAAGCCCGAGCGGGGCAGGTGGTCGCGCAGCCGGTATCCCAGCCCCCCGGCAATCACCACTCCGCCGAACCCGCCCTGCGACAGCGCGATATCGCCCGCCACGCTGCCCAGCGAGAGGCAGAAGCGGTCAACGGCCGCGGCGGCGAGGCTGTCCTTGTCCTCGAGCCCGCGGGTCCACAGCGTGATGTCGTCCTCTTCGGTGAGTGCGCGCCCCTCCATTGCGGCGAGCGTCTGGCGGATCGGGCCGATCGCGGGGCCGGAGACGACGCGCTCTATCGAGACGCGATTGTGCGAGCGGCGCAACCGGGCGAGGATCGCATCCTCGATGCTGTCGAGCGGAGCGAAATCGACATGGCCGCCCTCGGTCGCGGTCACACGGTAGCTCTCGCCCGAACGCCACAGATGCGCCACGCCGAGTCCGGTGCCGGGGCCAAGCACGCTGATGGTGCCTTCTGCGGCCAGCGGCTTGTCTGGCCCGGTGACATGGACGAACTGGTCTTCGGGGGCGCGCGCCACGGCATGCGCCACCGCGGCGAAATCATTGACGATCGTGAAGGCCTCGACCCCCAGCTTGGACTGCATCAGCGAGGGGCGGATGATCCAGGGGTTGTTGGTGAAGCGGATCACCTCGCCGCCGACGGGCCCCGCCACCGACAGCGCCACACGCGGAGGGAGCGTGCCGCCCTGATGAAGCCGGTAGTCCTCCCACGCGGTCTGGAAGCTGGCGTGATCGCGGGTGTGCAGCGTCTCCGGCTCGCCCAGCGTCAGGCCACCGTCGGCAGCGACGCGGGCGATCACGAAGCGCGCATGGGTTCCGCCGATATCGACGGCGACGAGTTCGGTCATGACATTGCCTTCGGTTTCGCCCTGGTCTTCACAGCCCCGCCAGCGCCAGCATCGAGGAACCGCCGCGTTCGGCCTCGTCCGCATGGGCGCGGAACATCGCGAACAGCTCGCGCCCTACGCCCTGTTCCACCTGCGGATCGGCGGCAGGTTCGCGGTCTGCGAGATCGGCGGTCGTGGAAAGCTCGCCCGTCGCGGCGCAGACCTTCACCACATCGCCGTCGCGAAGCAGCGCAAGCGGGCCGCCGCCGCGCGCCTCGGGGCTGCAATGGATCGCCGCGGGCACCTTGCCGCTGGCGCCCGACATCCGCCCGTCGGTCAGCAATGCGACGCGATAGCCGCGATCCTGCAGAACCCCGAGCGCCGGGGTCAGCTTGTGCAGTTCGGGCATGCCGTTGGCGCGCGGGCCCTGGAAGCGGACCACCACCACCACATCGCGGTCGAGTTCGCCCTTTGCGAATGCCTCCGCGACATCGTGCTGGGTGGCGAAGACGCGGCACGGCGCCTCGACCGTCCAGCGCTCGCGGTCGACCGAAGAACTCTTGAAGCAGGCGCGCCCCAGATTGCCCTGCAGCAGCCGCATTCCGCCGTCGGGCTGGAAGGGGGCGGAGGCGGGGCGGAGCATCTCGGTATCGCCGCTTTCCCCCGGATCGCGCCAGTCGAGGTTCTCGTCATGCTCGAAGGGTTCGCGCGCATAGGCCGGCACCCCGCCGTCCCAGACGGTGAGCAGATCGCCATGCGCCAGCCCTTCGTCGAGCAGCGTGCCGATGACATAGGCCATCCCCCCGGCCGCGTGGAAATGGTTCACATCGCCCGCGCCATTGGGATAGACCCGCGCGATCAGCGGCACCGCGCTCGACAGTTCGGCGAGATCGTTCCAGTCGAAGGCGATTCCCGCCGCGCGCGCCATAGCCGGGATATGGATCGCGTGATTGGTCGAGCCGCCGGTCGCGAGCAGGCCGATCGCGGCGTTGACGATCGCCTTCTCGTCGATGACGCGCGAGAGCGGGCGGTAATCATCGCTGTCGATCCCGATCGCGGCGAGCCGGTGGACCGCGGCGCGGGTCATTTCCTGGCGCAGCTTCTTGCCCGGCTGGACGAAGGCCGCGCCGGGGACGTGCACCCCCATCATCTCCATCATCATCTGGTTGGAATTGGCGGTGCCGTAGAAGGTGCAGGTGCCCGGCGAATGATAGCTCTGCATTTCGCTTTCGAGCAATTGCGCGCGGTCGGCCTTGCCCTCGGCATAGAGCTGGCGGACCGCCTGCTTCTGGCGGTTGGGGATGCCGCTGGGCATCGGCCCAGCGGGCACGAAGATCGCGGGCAGATGGCCGAAGCGCAGCGCGCCGATCATCAGGCCCGGCACGATCTTGTCGCAAATGCCGAGCAGCGCCATGCCGTCGTACATCTGGTGGCTCAGCGCGACCGCGGTCGAGAGCGCGATGACGTCGCGGCTGAACAGCGACAGCTCCATCCCGTCCTCGCCCTGCGTCACGCCGTCGCACATCGCGGGAGTGCCGCCTGCCACCTGCGCGGTGGCCCCGACCTCGCGCGCCCAGATCTTCATCCGCTCGGGATAGCGGTAATAGGGCTGATGCGCGGAGAGCATGTCGTTGTAGGCGGTGACGATGCCGAGGTTGGGCCCGCTCGAGGCGCGCAGCGCCTGCTGGTCCTCGTCCGCCCCGGCGTAGGCATGCGCGAGATTGGAGCAGGAAACCTGCGAACGCTCGGGCATCCGCTCGCGCTCGCGCTCCATGAGCTCGAGATAGCGGCTCCGCCCGTCGCGTGAATTGGCGATCACCCGCCGGGTGACCCGCTCGATCGTGTCGTGGAGGGGTTTATTCATCGTGCCAGCTCACTCCGTCGCGTTCGGCCAGCGCGATAGCTGCGCTCGGACCCCAGCTGCCCGCGGTGTAGGGACGCGGCCTGGTCCCGCGCGCGTCCCACAGCGCCCGGATCGCGTCGATCCATTCCCACTGCGCTTCTACCTCGTCGCGGCGGACGAACAAAGTCTGGTCGCCCTCGACCAGATCGAGCAGCAGGCGTTCGTAAGCGATCCGGCGGATCGTGTCGGAAAAGGCATCGGGCATAGTCACGTCGAGCGGGACCTCGCGCAGTCGCAGCCCTTCGCGGTCGAGCCCGGGCAGCTTGGCCATCAGCGAGAACTGGATGTTCTCCTCGGGCTGGATGCCGATGACAAGGCGATTGGGCTTGGTGGTCGCACCCCTGGCCTCGAAGATCGAATGCGGGACCGAGCGGAACTGGACGACGATCTCTGTCACCCGCTCGGGCAGCCGCTTGCCGGTGCGCAGGTAGAAGGGCACCCCCTTCCAGCGCCAATTGTCGACATGCGCCTTGATCGCGACGAAGGTTTCGGCGGCGCTCTCCTCGCCCAGCTCCTGATCGTAACCTGGCACCGCCTCGCCCCCGACCGCGCCGGCGCGGTATTGCCCGGTGACGGTCTCGTCCTCGGAGACGGTGCGCAGCGCGCGCAGCACCTTGACCTTCTCGTCGCGCACCGCGGTGGCGTCGAAGCTGGTCGGCGGTTCCATCGCGACCAGCGCGAGCAGCTGGAGCATGTGGTTCTGCACCATGTCGCGCAAGGCCCCGGTCTCGTCGTAGAAGCCCGCGCGCCCCTCGAGCCCGACAGTCTCGGCGACGGTGATCTGGACATGGTCGATATGGGTGGAATTCCACACCGGTTCGAACAGCAGGTTGGCAAAGCGCAGCGCCAGCAGGTTCTGCACGGTCTCCTTGCCGAGATAGTGATCGATGCGGAAGATGCGGTCCTCGCCGAATTCTCGCGCGACCGCGTCGTTGATCTCGCGGCTCGAGGCGAGATCGGTGCCGAGCGGCTTTTCCAGCCCGATCCGGGTGCGCTCGCCGGTCAGCCCGGCATGCGCGAGGCCGGCGATGGTCGCTTCGAACAGCCTGGGCGCGGTGGAAAGGAAGATTGCGAGGCCCTGGCAATCCTCGCCGACCAGCTCGGCCAGCCGGTGGTAGCCGTCGAGCGTGGTCGCATCGACCGCCTCGTAGACCAGCCGCTCGAGAAATTCGCCCACGCCCGCGCGGCGCACGGCAGGTAGATACTGCTCGAGCGCCTCGCGCGCGAATTCGCGGAATTCCGCATTGCTCATCTCGGTCCGCGCGGTGCCGACGATCTTGAGATCGGGAGCCAGCAACCCGTCCGAATGCAGCGCGCAGAGCGAGGGAAGCAGCATCCGCTGGGCGAGGTCGCCCGTCGCGCCGAACAAAAGCAACCGGTCCGCCGTGAAACTCATTGCGGTGTCGTCCCTCCCTGGTGTCTGGG
>JAHJWA010000206.1 GCA_018828205.1 Alphaproteobacteria bacterium | reverse complement strand
CCGTCCCGACCAAAAGTCCCCAGAAAATCCAGTCACTTAACGGTGACTGGATTTTTTATGTCTGAGGTTTTGTGATGCCCAGGGCGCGCGGCTGATCGGTGACTATGCGTCCGATGTCGGCTTCGGGCAGCGCCGCGTCCTGCTCGCCTGGAACCGCCTCATCTTGCCCGATGGACGTTCTATCGTCCTGGAACGCCAACCCGCCGCTGACCCTTCGGGCTATGCTGGGCTCGAGGACGGAGTTGATTATCACTGGGGAGGGGTGGTCAAGGCTGCGTTCGTCTCGACGCTGCTTGGCGTTGGCAGCGAACTCGGTTCGGGCGGCGACAGTGATCTCGTTCGCGCGCTGCGCCGCGGCAGCCAGGACAGCGTAAACCGTGCAGGCGAGCAGATCGTCGCGCGCGAGCTCGATATTCGCCCTACGCTCACCATCCGCCCCGGCTACCCGGTGCGGGTGCTGGTGACGCGCGACATCGTCATGGAGAAGGGCGTATGACCCGTTTGAAGCTGTCCGATATTTCCGATGAAAAGCCGGTCCGGCTGTCGATCGAAATCCCAGCCCGTCTGCACCGCAGGCTGGTTGATTACGGCATCGTTCTTAACGGCGGAGTGACCAAGGACGCGCCGCAACCAGCCGCGCTTGTCGCGCCCATGCTGGAACGGTTCATCGCCAGCGACCGTGAATTTTCAAAGGCAAGGCGGAGGGCGAGGTCTGCTGAAAACAGCAGCACCTGACCGATCGGCGTTGCCGCTTTGACGGGCACGTAGTGTTGGCTATTCCCCTACGAATTAACGCAATATACAATGCAACCGCGCGAGTGTTGCTGAAGACCGGGTATCGGTACGTATGTCCAGGCGGTTCGCTAAAGGTATCGATGTGCCTGCCAACAGGTGCTTTCATCGCCCGGTTTCGTGCTCGGGGTTCCGCGCCAACTTATAATGCGATTATAAGTTGGCGGTGTCCCTGGCGCCTCGCCACTCTTGCATTTGCGACTGATTGAGTCGCGAAACCAGCAAGAGGAATGAAAGATGAAAGAGTTCGAAGAAAACCACGATGAAGTCATCGACCTCGGCAAGGCCTCGGTCGAAACCAAGGGCGCCGTCGGCTTCTATATCGATGCCAGCGGCGGACAGTTGGCCAACAGCCCGGGTCTGCTCGACGACTGATCCCCCGGCGGGCTGTGGCGGCCAATCTTTACCGCCCAGCCCGCCAATCCGGGCTTTCAACCGATGGACCTCAACCGCGAAGGCCTCGCCTGGCGCGTTCTGGATGATCACATCATCTTTCTCGACGTGGCGAAGGACCGTTACTTTCGACTGTCCGAAAAGGACAATCGAGAATCTGTCGAACAACTCGGCCGGAATTCGAAAGAGCTTTGGCACCAGCCTGACTGCCTTGCGCGGCCTGCGGACTGGAGTGCCCCGAGCCGATCAAGTCCGGCGATCGGCCGGCACGATTTCAGTCTTCCTGCGATTGCAAGGGCGTTTTGGACCCAGCGCCGCGTCGAAGCACGCCTCTCGAAGTTCCCTCTGTCGGTCGTTCTTTCTCAATTGCGTAGCGTGGTAGAAATGAGGTCGGAGAAACGGACCGAGATCAGCGAGAAAGGTCTCCGATTCATTGGCGCTTTCGAGGATGCACGGTTGTTGCGCACTGCGGCCGACCGCTGCCTCGCCCACTCGATCGCGCTTGCAGCGTGTCTCGCGGCATGCGGGGACCAGGCCCGGGTTGTTCTCGGCGTCCATTCGCCGCCTTTCGCTGCCCATTGCTGGGCGCAGCACGCGGATACCGTCCTGAACGACAATATCGAGGAAGTGCTGCGCTATCAGCCGATTCTGGTGGTATGAAACCGCTTCGGTTTGTCCTTGCCGTTCCCCGCCGCGCGGCAAACCTTGCCATGCCCTCGATTGTGGAAACCCCGGAACAGGTTTGTACCGCTGTTCCCGCCTTGTGGTGTGACAGCGAGACGCCTTGGCATTTCGCGAACGGGCGATGCTGCGTGATCGGCATTGCATTTTCGCGAGGTACGTTTCGCCGGGTCTCCTCAGTCGTCGAGCCGGTGCCGGATCGCGCCACTGCTGGCGCTACAGCCAGATATCTCGTCACCAAGTTTTGGGGTGGATACTTCGCAATAATAGAGGACCATAGCAACGGGCACATCGGTTTGCTTGTCGATCCGTCCGGGCTTCTGCCGGTCTACCATCTCACCACGCCGGACCATGATCTGTATGCGAGCGACCCGTGCCTGTTTGCGAGAAGCGGTATGCCAGAGCCGCCGGTGTCATACCTCGCGCTACACGCTCATCTGCTCAAGCCTGAACTTCGCCGCCGCGTGACCTGCCTCGAAGGCGTTGACGAGCTCGCGCCTGGCGTGCTGCATTTTCCCGGCATGCCCGAAGGGCCGCCTCAAGCGATCTGGCACGCGACCGACTTTCTACCGAGCGGTGAAATCCTGGATTTTGAAGAGTATGCCGACCAGTTGAAGGGTCTGAGCACCGCGGTGATCCATTGCTGGAGCGAAAGCTTGGGCAAGGCCAGCGTGGCTGCATCGGGAGGGGTCGATTCGTCTCTCATCTGCGCGGCTCTGGCCCATGCGGAGCAGCGCTTCGATTGCGTGACCCTTGCGACTTTGGATCCTACGGGTGACGAGCGTATCTACGCCCGCCGCGTCGCGGACTGGTTCAAGGTTCGGTGCGCCGAACGGGTATACGACCCTGCACTCTATGATCCAAACCGATCAGCGTCTGAGGGTTTGCCAAGACCGGCTCGCCGGTCATTCCAGCAGGTTCTCGACACCTTGCTCCTCGATGCGATGACGGAACTCGGGGCCTCGACCATCTATGACGGCAATGGCGGCGACAATCTGTTCTGCTTTCTGCACTCCTCCGCACCGGTGGTCGACAGGTTGGCCGCGGAGGGTCTCGGCGCAGGTGCGTGCCGCACCCTTGTCGACATGTGCCGCATTACCGGCTGCTCGATCCCAAGCATGGGCGCAGCCGCATTTCGCAGGTATTCTCGCAAACGCAGGAAGGAAACCTGGCGCGACGATACGAGCCTCCTGGTCCCTCAGACGGGAAAGGTTTCTACGGAGGCCCTTGTGCCCTGGCTGAGCAATGCGCCGCAGGCGGTCTCGGGGAAGAGGGACCATCTTGCCCTAATCATGCGGGCTCAGAATCACATTCACGGTCTTTCCGCAGGCCTGCCTCGATTTTCGCCGCTGGCAAGTCAGCCGCTTGTCGAATTTTGTCTCGGCGTCCCGACATGGATATGGGCGAGTGGCGGGAAGAACCGCGCGCTGGCTCGCGCGGCCTTCGCCGACTGTCTCCCTCGTTCGGTGTTGGCGAGAACCTCGAAGGCCGGCCCCGACAGCTTTGTGCGACAGGCTTTTGCGCGGAACCGGGCCGCGATTGGTGAGCGGCTGCTCGACGGGTTGCTGGCCGCGAACGGCCTGATCGACCGGAAAGCACTGGAGACAGCTCTGCGAACCGACGAAACTGACGATGACAGCAGGTTCGGACGCGTGCTCGACCTCCTCGAAGCCGAGAATTGGGCGCGCTCATGGATCGGCTGACAAGGCGGCAGAACACAGCAACTGTTGTGCTGCCGGAGCGCCCTCCATGGCCCTCCACCGGGCGTATTGCGGTTTGCGAGACGGATCGCAATTCGCTCTGTTCATCAGCCAGAACTCGAACCATTCCGTCACGCGCTCGTACATCGCACGGCGATGCGCAGGCTGCCATTTGACGTGGGATTCGCCGGGAAAGACGTAGAGCTCGATTGCCTTGTCATTGTGTGAGAAGGTTTCGACGACATCGAGGCCTCCTTCGTACTCGCTGTCCGCCGCCTGGATCAGCAGCGGAACATCCACCTGATCCACATTGAGGATAAGCGACATGGGCTGCCAGAAGGTCTCTGCATCTGGCTCGAAGTAGCGGTAACCCATGTCGCGGAGATAATCGGTGAATTGCGGGCCTGCTGCCAGGGCGAAGGCATAAAGATCCTCGCAGCACGATCCCATGGAGGCGGCCTTGAAGAGATCGGAATTGATCAAGGCGAACTGCACTGTGGAACCGCCGTCGCTGAACCCGCTAATTCCCATTCGAGCCGAATCGACCGCCCCGGTCCCGATGGCATGCTGGACTGCCATTTCCAAAGCCGACTGGACCTGCCCGCGATCCGCCCATGCATCGTCGCTCAATGTTCGAAGCTCGGCTTCGCTGGTTGCCAGATATGCCTCTGGGGGGAAATCGGGGCGGTCGAAGCTCAGCACGGCGAACCCGCGCGCAGCAAGGGGCTGAATGGGGACCTCGTCTCCTGTTCCGCCGCGCAGAAAACCCCGGCTTCGGTATTGGACCACGATGAGCGGATGTTGTTCGCCTGAGCGATGATCCGGCGGCAGGACCAGATCCGCAAAACTCTCGACACCATTGGCCAAGCGCAACTGGAACCGCTGCACGAAGCCATAGCGGATGTTCGCAAGATGGGGGTTGGGATCGTGAATGACGCGTTCCCGCCCGGTACGCATATCGATCGCGATCAGACGTCGGGGCCGCGTGGCACCCTCGCGTCCACAGATGAGTTCATTTGCGTTGGCCGCGCAGCCTACGAAAACGTCGTCGGAAAGCAAGACTTCCTTCGGCGCGCTGTCGCCAATATCCCAGCGCAGCAACGCTGTCTGGCTATCGGCCCAGCCTGTACGCTGGACCATGAAGAGCGCGCGCTCCGAAGACGACCAGAACAGGCTCCGAAGACCATCGCACCGCGCGCTGTCACAGACCTCGCGGCGGCCGTCAGGAGCGCGGAGAACAAGCCGGTTCGGACTGAGGATACGCGCCGGAAAATCGGGCTCGAGCCAGGCCGAATATCCGTCCCGTCCGGCCTGAAAGCCGAGCACATTCTCGGGCACTCCTGCCCCGCGCGGAGGAACGAGCAGCGCCGCCTCTTCCTCGGTCGCGGGCCGCGATGAACCATCTCGAAGCGAAACCCAGCGATACTGAGGTGCTGCGCTTCCGGTCGGAATCGGGCGGTTGGCCGCCTGCGGCGCAAATCGGTCATCGAAGAGAAACCCGCGCTTCCCTTCGCTGGCGATTGCTTCGGCTGCGAGCCGGATGGAGGGCCGGGTGCTGAGTACGAGGCCCGAGCCATCCTCGCTCCATGCGAACGCATCGACGTCGTCCGGCAGATGAGACGATTGCACCGCCTCAGTTCGACCCGATGGCCCAGCCAGCCAGACCTGGGTTGTCCCGTCTTCACGGCGTAGAAAAGCAATTTTCTTGCCATCGGGCGACCATTGCGGCGCATGTGTTTTTGGCCATCCGGCAAGAATAGCGGTGAAGCCCCGGAGCGGAAAATCGTCGCGAATGAATTCACCGCCGCGCGCCACCTCGATTGCAGGACCTTCACCCGTGATCGGCGCGACCAGCAATTTCAGGCAGTAGGCGTTCGCAGCAGGATTGGCGCGATGGACAATGAAAGCGATCTGTCTTCCATCGGGGGATACATCGAACACGCTCTGATTGGGTGTGCCAACCGGTGCGCCGATATCCGTGATCCCGACCAGTTCGTCGGTGGTCCACACGCTTGGCCTGCTTTTCGGTTGGCTCGTTCGAACCGGGAATGCGGTACATGGATCTTCGCTCGCCGAGGGCAGGTCGGCTGTGGGTACGATGGTTTGACCGAGCGCCAATGCCAGGAGCACCGACATCACCAGTGCCTCCGCACGCCGAAGGCAATGAAACGGCCGATTGGCGAATAGTTCGTTGAATCGTAGGGTGTAGCGGTCGGGCCTGTCTGTCCTATGATTTCCGGCTTGTCGTTGAACAGGTTCTGGACGGTCAGGGAGAACTCAAGTCCCGGATCGCGATCTTCGCCGCGAATTATTGCATAGCGCACGCCAAGATCAACCGTCGCACTCGGCGACAGACGCTGCACTTCTGCCAAGCGCCTGTCGACCAAGGCTCCGGTGTAGTTGACCGCAGCATTGGCGATGAAACCACCGACCTGATATCTTGCCGTTGCACGGGCGCGATAGCGCGGCGGGTTGAAAGTAGTGCCGGCAAGCTGGACCTCGCCAAGTTCGGGTGTGATCGTCTGTCTGCTGCGCAGCCAACTGCCGTTGAAATCCAATCCTACCGACCGGTCACCGCTGAAATCGCGGTTCCATGCGATTCTGGCGTCCAGCCCTTCCACGCGCCATGCCGCGACGTTGATATTGCGGTTGTCGAACAGGACAATCACGTCCGCCGGATCGAAGGGCCGGCCCGTGAAGTTCTCCAGGCTGAACTGCGCGCCCGCGATGAGGTTTGCCAGTTCCGCCGGATCGGGAGAAAAATCGATCAGGCTAGCATAGCCTGGATTGTTGATCGCGGCCGCGATCGATCCGGCAATGGGCGCGACGACGCGGTCATCGTACCGGATGTCGTACCAGGTCGCCGATAGCGTCAGCTCAGGGAGGGCAACGGGCTCGAATTCCACTCCCGCAGTCCAGCTGCGGGCGCGCTCGGGCTGGAGGTTGGGATTGCCGCCTCCGCTGAGAAACACGGTATCGGTGCTCGTTCCCGCTCCAAACGCTGCAGCGGGAACGAGAATGGCTTGTGAAAAGATGTTCTGCTGAAAAAGTGTGGGCGCCTTGAATGAGCGCGCCCAGCTTGCCCTGAAAAGCACGCCGGCACCGGGCGAATAATTGAGCCCGATTCGCGGCGTCGCGAGTCGGTCGAGCTCTTCATAGTCCTCGTAACGGACCGCCGCAGACAGCGTGAGCTGCGCGATACCGTCGATCGCGTTCAGGCGCGACACCAAAGGAAGATAGAGTTCCGCATAGGCAAAACGAGACCGTTGCGCTGCGTCGAATTCCGCATTCAGGGCAGCGCTTTCCAGTGAGTAGTCGAGGTCATTGTTGCGCAACCCTACGCCGACTGCGAGACGCGTATCGCCGCCTGGCAGGGTGAAGATCGGACCTTCCGCTCCGATCTCGATCGACGTTATTTCGTGAAAGTAGCGCCCGGTGGAAACGCGGGACGGCCCGGTGCCCGGAATGAAACTGGTCTTGAAGCGCGTCCGGTCGCGCCCGAAAACACCCGCAAGATTGGCTTTCCAGCGCGGGCCGAGGTCGAACTCGAGCGAAGGAGACAGGGCATAGGATTTCACTTCGGGCTCGCGCAGGATTTGCTGTTCAGGGGTGGCGTCGAGCGAGGTTGAATCGCGGTGGGAATAAAGAGCATCGAGACTGGCTTCGACACCTGGTGTCAGGTTCTGGTGCGCGGAAAATGTGACCGCGTGACGCTGTAACGATGGATAAAGCAGGGTTTCCGGTTCAAGCGAGCCCGCATAGGAACGCTGGCCGGCTTCGATCCCGGAGTTGTTCGCGAAGTCGTAGGCGACGACGAGACCGCCGCTGTTCCATCTCGTCCCTGCGACGATATCGGCCTGCTGGCGGAAATTGCCCCCGTCGGTGCTTACTCCGAGTTGAGCCGATGTCGTCACACCCTCGAAGTCACGGCGCAAAATGACGTTCACGACCCCTCCGACGGCATCTGACCCGTACAGCGCCGAAGCTCCATCGGGGACCACCTCGATCCGATCGACAATCGCGAGCGGGATCGCTGAGATATCCACCCCCTGCGATGACGAGCTGTAGGGTAGCCGGTGCCCGTTGAGCAGTGTCAGCGTCGCATCCGGGCCGAGTCCGCGCAAATTGGGCGTCGATGCCGAATTGACATTCTCATTCGCTATGCCGCCGCCCGAACCGACACCGGGATTCTGACCGCCGGAGAAGTTCTGCGGCAAAGACCTGATGGCTTCACCAAGATCGACCTGACCGGTCTCGATGATTGCTTCGCGATCGATTGAGGTGACTTCGCCAATCACGCGGGCCCCCCGGATCCGTGTACCGGTAACGACGATGGCTTCGCTCTCGTCGCTTGCCTCGCCTGCTATCGGTTCGTCCTGACCAGTATCTCTATCTGCCGGCTCAGCGACCTGGGCAAGCGCTTGCGCGGAGCAGCCCACCAAAGCAGTCCCCGCGAGAAATCCCGAAAGGCCCGTCATCCCAAATTTCATTGTCGTCTCCCTGATCGCGGCGCACCTTGAGGTTTGCCGATGCAGGGGATGACGCACGGAATGGAGGCCACCTTAGTTTCAAAAGAAATTATTTTTTACGGAACCATGAGGGAATTTGGAGCCGATCAGTATCGATCATTCAGCTCCGCGCGTAGAAGGGCGAGCGCTTTCATCATGTGATAGTCGACTGTCTGCAAAGCGATTCCCAATTCGGCATGAATCTGCCGATAGGACTTCTGCTCGAACCGGTTCATCGCGAAAATCCGGGCTGTCCTTTCGGGCAGACCAGCCAGCAGCTTCTCAAGAAGAAAGGCAGTTTCCTGAGCGTGGATCCGCTCTTCCTGTTCAGGGTCGCAGCAAGCATGGCTGTCTTCGAACAGTGGCTGTGTCCGGATCCGGCAATTCCGCCTGCGCGCGGCGTCAATGAGCAAATTGCGCGCGATGCGGCGAAGAAAGCCTCCGGGATTGCCGAGCTCGGTCAGCTGGGGGCTGGCCGCAGCGCGAAGGAACACTTCCTGTGCCAGGTCTTTGGCCTGCTCTTTGCCAACCTTACTGGCAAGATAGGCAAGCAGGGATTTTCGCTCTTCCCGGTAGAGTACCTCGAATGCGGATCGGCGCGCGCAAGCCGGCTTACCCGGTGGTGTTCGAGCTTTCGAGATTCGCGTTGAAAGAAGAGAAACGGGCCGGCAAGCGGTCGTTATATCGGTCATGCATCGATCTGGGCGGCGTGCACACCCGCAAGCTCGTCAGCGCGAGCCGAATACAGGTTCCAGGTCTGTGTCGCCGTTCAGGACGAAGTCTCGCCCCTTGCCCGGTGCGACCGCCGGGCCGCTGTCGGACCGGCGTGCATGATGTCTGGCGGAATTGTCCACGCGGCCTGCGCCAGCTTTCCGGTCCGCGCTCGACAAGTGTGCCGAAGTCCGAATCTGTATGCAAGTGCGCAGTGTGTGCGGGGACAGGCCGCTCGATCCGAGGTTCGTACAATCCAATCTGGCGCGCCGAACCCGCGCGTCCCTTTTTGTCGACTTCCCATTACTGGGGATGCGGTACCCTCGGCCTTGGGATGCCGCCTTCCGGTCCGCTTCGCTAGCACGCTGAAGTAGAAAGGAGGTGCTCCATGGACCGATCTACGATCTCTCAGGAGCGCAGTGTCGATCACGATTTTTCCGAGTTCGCGCAGGAATTCCTGCGGCGCAACACGGTCTATCGTGAACAATTCGCCGGCGCTCGCCTGGAAACTCCCGAGAAGATGCAATCATTCGCCGCCAGGCGAATGGCCCGTTCGTGGGGCCTCGAATTTTCTTTTCGACCCCTGCCTGCCCACGGCTCACTCGCCGGCTATCTGGCGCCATGAAGACAACCCCGGTGTCGTCGTCGTGCAAGCGCACGACGGCGATGCTTTGCTCGAAGCGACTTTGGGCAGACGCAAAATAATTGCCGAAGCGCAAACCGAACGAGGACGCCATCTGGTGATTGCCGGTCCTCGCGCCCGCCACCGCGTGCTAGTGGCGCAATGCGTTGTTCCCTCTCCTGCCGGCTATCTTGTCGCGGCTGACGGACCGCTGGACCTGCGTCTGGCTGCTCTGAGCGCCTTTCTTGCGCATCCGTCTTGCCCGAGGGCCGTACTAGCGCGCGCCGCACTGAAGCCTTCCGTTTACCAAGCCTATCGATTGCGGCTGCTGCTTGCGATCCTCGATCGGCTCGATCATCCTTCTGGCGCTCAGCCGACAATGAGGCAGATCGCCTCGGACCTGATCTACCCCGGCACAAGCGGTGGTCGAGCAATCGACTGGAAGACGTCCTCGCGTCGGCGACAGACCCAGCGCCTCGTCGCGGAAGCCCGGCATATGAGGGACGAAGGGTATAGAGCCCTGCTAGCGCCAGCCTCTTCGTCCATTTCCTCAAATGCCGATCGGTGAAATGCCGGCGCAGCAGAAGTGCGATGAAAATCCTCGAGACCTTTCCAAAGTTGCTGGGGTCGTTATGTTTTTGCGGCCGCAACATTTTGAAATTTGCAGCACGACCAAGGACAGAACCATCCAGGTCGCAACAGCAACTGTCGAGGCCGGTGGAATGAAACCGCCTGTCGAGACATCCAGCAGGCGTTCGCGCAGGGGCGTGTTGGATGGCGCCCTGCCGATCGAACAGGCGGGATTATGTATGCCAACTTCGCGGAGGAATTCGCTACCGAACTCATCAACGTACAATCGGACACTGAACTGAGCGAAGCGCTTGCCGAGGTGTCACGGCGCCTCGGGTTCGACCATTTTGCCCTTAGCCTTGAATTGCGCTCGGGATCGCGCGAGGCGCCGGGTCTGCTGCTGCATGACTATCCGGACGAGTGGGCCAAGGTCTATGTGACCTTCGATCTGGCGGGCCAGGACCCGGTCAGGCGTGCCTGCGACAAGAGCTTCATCGGCTTCGCTTGGGAAATGCTGGAGCAGATGATTCCGCTAACCCGCGGGGACCGGCAGATGCTCACCGTCGGGAAGGAATGCGGTATTGGCACCGGCTATACCGTACCGCGACACCTGCCCGGGCTCGCGCGCGGAACTTGCACCTTTGCCGTCAGTCCGGACAAGGATCTGCCACGGTGCCGCCTCGCCCTTGCCGAGATCGTCGGCACGCTCGCGCTCAGTTGCGCCCTTGCCCTTGGTCCCTCTCGCGGAGCGGAAACTGTTCCCGTGCTCAGCGATCGCCAGCGCGAGTGTCTTGTGTGGACCGCGCGCGGCAAGACCGCCGCCGAGACCGCGATCATCCTGGGTATCGGCACCGAAACCGTCATCCAGCATCTCAAGATGGCCCGCGAACGCTACCAGGTTCATTGCAAGCAATCGCTCGTTGTCGCCGCGCTCTTCGACGGTCTGATCGGCTTTGCCGACATCATTCGCTGGCGAGACGCGGACTGAATTCTGCGCCCGTCAACCAAGACGCGTCTTCTCGAAAGGCTGCCATCCCCTGTTCTTGGTATGTCCGTACCGGTCCGGATCGGTCAGTTGGTGCCTGTCTTTTCAATCACAGGCGGCAACAATGCAGAACCAGACCAGTCCAGACGATCGGCTGCTTCGGACAATGTTCGAGGCTCGCAAGCGTGTCTTCGTCGATCTCCTCAAATGGGATGTCCCCGTGCTCGAAGGAGCTTACGAGATCGACCAGTTCGACACGCGTGAGGCGACCTATGTCATCCTTGCCGATGAAGAAGGCAGCCACCGCGCGTCGGCGCGACTGCTGCGGACGGATCGAGCGCATATTCTCGGCGAACTCTTTGCGTGCCTTTGCGACGGACCCGTACCGGTGCGCGATGATTTTCGCGAGATCACCCGTTTCTGCATAGAACCGGCCCTTCCCCGCAGCGAACGCCGCGCGGCGCGCGATGAGCTGGTAACAGCTCTTGCGGAGCATGCGCTCGCCAACGCGATCGCAGGTTACACCGCGGTCGCGACGCGAAGCTGGTACCGCCAGATTTCCGGTTTCGGCTGGCGGTGCCGGGCTCTCGGGGACGGCTGCCGGATTGGTGCGGACGATCTTGTCGCGCTTCAGATCGATATCGACCGCGAGACACCGGCCGCTCTCGCACGCGGCGGCATCTATCGCCAGCCTTCCTGTCGCATCGCCAGCCAGGCGCTGGAAATCGCGGCATGACCGACGCTGCGCATTCGCCGTGGTTGGGCCAGATCAGGCAGGACGGCTACTGCATCATTCCCGATGCGCTGCCGCGCGCGAGCGTTGAGGCGCTCGATGCCGACCTTGCCGAGGCCTTTGCGGAGGCTCCGTTCGGCAGTGGCGATTTCTACGGTTTCAGGACCAAGCGCTTCGGCAGTCTCCTGCGCCGTTCGCGCTGGGCCGCCGACCTAGTGCTACAGCCTGTCATCCTCGCCATGGCGCGGGAAATCCTGGGCGATGCGTGCGAGCGCATCCAGCTCAATGTCGCGCAGGCGATCGCCATCCATCCTGGAGAGATCGCGCAGTTTCCGCATTGCGACCACGACATGTGGGCTGGCGAGAAGGGCGCTCACGAATATCTGCTCAACGTCATGTGGCCGCTGACCGAGTTTACAGCGGCAAACGGCGCGACGCGGATATATCCTGGCACGCACCGGCAGACGGTCGAGGCGCTCGACCAGCTCGGCGCGCCCATCGCGGCCGAATGTCAGCCGGGCGATGCGATCTGCTTTCTCGGCTCGACGGTTCACGGGGCTGGACCAAATCAGACGCATGACGTGCGCCGTGCGGCCGTTATCGGCTACAGTCTTGGCTGGCTCAAGCCGTACGAGAACCTCTGGCTGGCCTATCCGCCGGAAGTGGCGCGTGGATTTCCGGCTGAACTTGCCGAACTTGCTGGCTATTGCCAGCATCGGCCCAACCTCGGCAATTACGAAGGGCAATGCCCCTCGATCCTGCTGCGCGATGGGGTATCCGAATTTCCGCAGGCGACCGATGCACTTCGCGACGATCAGAAAGCGGCGGTGCGCGAGTTCGCCGAGGCGCAGCGCGGCAAGCGATGAGCCCGGCCCATGTCCTCGAGCCCACCTATCGCCGTCTCAAACGTGCGCTGATGGAGGGTACTTGGCCAAATGGTGCAAAACTCGAGGCGATGCGGCTTGCCGATGACTTCGGGGTCAGCATGACCCCTGTGCGGGACAGCCTCAACCAGCTGGTCGGAGAGGGGTTGGTCGACCTCACCCCTGGCGAAGGCTTCAGAGTGCCTGTCCTGACCGAACAAGCCTTGCGCGATATATTGGAGGTCAATGCGGTACTGCTCGAAGCAGCGATAAGTGATGGCTGGTCCCTGCCTGGCGAGTACGATACCGCTGGTAGCCTGAACGGCTACGCCAATCGATTGGCTGGGGCGTTTTCGGCTCTCGCAAGGGGGTCCGGCAACCGGCTTCTCGTCGACGCGATCGACTGGATCAGCGAGCGGCTCCATTCGGTTCGATTGCGCGAACCGCGGGTTCTGCCTGACTCGCGGCATCTCCTGGAGCGGATTGAGGCTAGTCTTCACGGTTCGCGAAACGAGCGCCGCAACGCTCTCAAACACTATCACGCGCAATGTGAGAACCAGGTGCCCCGGTTGGTCAATCATTTTCCTATCTAAGCGGCATGTACAAGCAGTTTTACCAGGCGGCCAACCCATCAAAACGAGGGAAAATTATCAGTCCTGCGCTTTTGCGGAACTTGCGGCTCGCGCCTTTCCGAACGTCTGGCGCGGCGTTCCGCCGGCTCTCCTTGCCCAGAAGCTCCAGGTCGCAAGGGAGCCGAGCAATACCAGCGCCAGCCCACCCACGGTCATGAGCAGTCGCCAGGCAAGACCGCCCACCTTGGCGGCATGCACCGGGTAGAATTTTTCGGTTACTGCCGAAGCCAGATCCTGCATCGCGGGATCGCCCGTTCCAACGATGCTGGCGTCTGCCGGATCGAGCCAGACGTAGGTGCGACCGTTGGGCGTCCATTCGAAATCCTGCCGGAGACGAAGAGCAATCGGTGCTCCGGCTTCGCCGGGCAGCATGATCCTGCGCGGCACGGCATCGGGAAAGGCAGCTTGTGCCCGCGTCATGACCATGGTCCAGTCGGTGCTGGTCGAGTGCCCGGCGAGGTCGTCGGGCAGGACAATGTCCTGCGTGTCGCTTGCCAGCGGCGAGAGGAGGATATTGGCGATGGACGGGAATACCATCATCGCGTCGGTCAGCGCCGTCAGGGTCAAGAGCGGCGATGCGACGGCCCCGAGATCGCGGTGATGGCGTATCACGGCGCTCGTCGTGAAGCGCGCGGGCCAGAGGCGTAAGCGGAAGGTTTTTCGGGT
>JAHJWA010000024.1 GCA_018828205.1 Alphaproteobacteria bacterium | reverse complement strand
TGAACATCGCCGGGGCCACCACCGCTCCCCAGTAGAAATTGTTCGCCCGCCCCGCGATCATGAAAGCCAGGGCATAGCCCAGGTAGAGCAGGCAGGCGGTGCGGCCCGCATCGCTTTTCCAGCCGGCCCAGCCGAACACCATCAGCACCGCGAGCGGGCCGGCGATGGCGTGCGGCAGAAAGCGCAGATTGCTCGACAGAACGATCTTCGAGAGCCAGCCCGCCATCCCCTCCAGCGCCAGCCATGACGGGCTGAGCGGATCCTCGGGCCCGACATAGGCGGCGACGGTCGAGAGATGCACCATGAGCAGCGTGGCATATATCAGCACGAGCAGGCCCCAGGCGGCGCCTTCGCGCCAGTCGCGCCGCCACAGCGCCATCGCCGCCATCAGCAGGACGAAGGGCAGCGCGTGTTCGCGCAGCAGCAGCGCCAGCGCAGCGACCGCCAGCGAGGCATGCCACCGTCCCGGGCGATGCAGCGCCAGCGCCAGCGCGATCAGCATGCCGGTCCAGAACTCGTGCAGGACGAAGTAATAGCGGTTGATCGTGCTCGAACCGCCCAGCACCATCAGCGTCGCGCCGATCAGGCGGTAGCGCGCGCCGCCGGGCTCCTCGCCGAGCCGCTGCCACCAGGCGAATGCGGTCGCGCCCAGCAGCAGGATGCTCAGGCCCTGGAGCATGTCTTCGCCGAGCCAGCCATAGAGGAAGGCCAGCGTCGGAAGTCGAACCGCCAGCCCCGGGCGCACCGGATAATTGCCGCGCCGCTGCTCTTCCACCGCGACCGCGTAATAGTTTTCGCCCTGCGCGACCCGCGCGATGATGCGGTCGTAGAGCGCCAGATCCTCGTCCCGTCCTTTGTCCTCCGCAGGGGGGGCAGCGGGGATGATCGAGGGGACGGTGGAGATCTTCCCGTCCGTCGATGCGGTCAGGGGTGCCAGCGCCGCCAGCGCGAGCAGGACGGCGAGAACTGCAAGCAGCACCCGCGCCGGCCCGCGTCGCCAATGGGCGAAGCGATCCCACTCCGGTCGCATCTGGCCTAGCTCAGCCATCCCTGCGCCGCGGCAGCCCAGACCAGAGCGCCCCCGGCCAGCGCCGCGACGAGATAGCCGGTCGCACCGCCGCCTTCGTTGCGGCGGCGCTCGCGGCGTTCCCACATCAGTTCGACATGCGGTACCGGCGGCGGTTCGGGAGCGCCGCCGCGCGCCGGGTAGTGATCCTCGATCCGGCGGATCAGCGCGGGCAGCCGCAGCAGCGTCTCGCCGTCCTCGCGGATGCGCTCGGCCAGCGCGGCCTCGGGGCCGAGCTCGTCGCGGATCCAGGCGCGCACGAAGGGCGCCGAGACATCCCACATGTTGATCGCCGGATCGAGCTGGGTGGCGATCCCCTCGACCATCACCATGGTCTTTTGCAGCAGCAGCAGATGCGGCTGGGTCTGCATGTCGAAATCGCGGGTGATCGCGAACAGCCCGTCGAGCATCTGGCCGACGCTGAGCTCGCTCACCGGCTTGCCGCGCATCGGTTCGCCCACCGCGCGCAGCGCCGTGGCGAATTCATCGACCGAGTGGTGCGAAGGCACATATTGCGCCTCGAAATGGATCTCGGCGACGCGGCGGTAATTGCCCGTGGTCAGACCGTAGAGAATCTCCGCGAGCCATTGCCGCGCCTGGCGGTCGATCCGGCCCATGATCCCGAAATCGATCGCGACGATGGTGCCGTCGGCGCGCACGAACAGATTGCCCTGGTGCATGTCGGCGTGGAAGAAGCCCGCGCTGATCGCCTGCTTGAGAAAGGCCAGCACCAGCCGCTGCGCGATATCGGGGAGATCGTGGCCCGCGGCGATCAGCTGCTCGGTCTGGCTGATCTTGACCCCGTCGATCCACTCCATCGTCATGACCCGGCCATTGGTCCGGTCCCAGTCGATCACCGGCACGGTGTAGCGCTCGGTCCCGATCATCGCCTCGGCGAGCTCGGATGCCGAGGCCGCCTCGCGTCGCAGGTCGAGCTCGCGATTGGTCCAACGCTTGAAATTGGCGATGGTCAGCCGCGGGCGCAGCCGGCGCGCCTCGGCATTGCCCAGCGCCTCGAGATGCGCGGCGGCCCATTCATAGGTGCGGATGTCGCGCTCGAAGCGCTCGCGGATCCCCGGGCGCAGCACCTTGATCGCCACGATGCGGCCATCGGTGGTCACCGCACGGTGGACCTGCGCGATCGAGGCGGCGCCCACCGGCACCGGATCGATCTCGAGGAAGAGTTCGGACAGCGGCTGGTCGAAGCTCGCGGCAATCGCGGCTTCGATTTCGGCAAAGGGAACCGGCGGGAGATTGTCCTGCAGGCTGAGCAGGTTCTGCGCCGCTTCCTCGCCCACGAGATCGGGCCTTGTCGCCAGCGTCTGGCCCAGCTTGATCGCCGCCGGACCGATCGCGCGGAAGGCCCCGGCGTAATCGGGCTGCGCGGGCTGGACGGCGCCGAAACGCGCGATCCGCGCCAGCCGCTTGACCTGCGGCGGAGTGTTGGGATCGCGCTCGATCCCGCGCAGCGCGCCGTGGCGCGCCAAGGTGCGGCCCCATTTGAGCAGGCGCCAGATATGGGTTGCCGGACGGGTCACGGGATCAGGTTTTCCAGCCCGAATGGATCGCCACCAACCCGCCCAGGATCGGCTCGACGCGCGTCTGGGTGAAACCCGCCGCGCGGATCATGCTCTCGAATTCGGGCATCGGCGGGAAGCGGCGGATCGATTCGACCAGATAGCGATAGCTCTCCTCGTCGCCGGCGATCGCCTTGCCGAGCTGCGGGACGAGCTTGTGCGAATACAGATCATAGGCCTGTTTGAAGCCGGGCCATTCGACGGTCGAGAATTCGAGGCAGAAGAACCGCCCGCCGAATTTGAGGACGCGGTGCGCCTCGGCCAGCGCCCGGTCGATATGGGTGACGTTGCGGATGCCGAAGGCGATCGTATAGGCGTCGAAGATGCGCGCGGGATAGCTGAGCACTTCGGCGTTCTGGCACGACCATGCGAGCCCGGTCAGCCCGCGGTCGAGCGCGCGCTCAATCCCGACATCGAGCATGTCCTGGTTGATATCGGCGACGGTCACCTCGGCGCCGCGCTCGACCATGCGGAAGGCGATGTCCCCGGTGCCGCCCGCCATGTCGAGTATCGCCTCGCCCGGTTGCGGCTTGACCCGCGCGACGAAGCGATCCTTCCACAGGCGATGCATCCCGCCCGACATCGCGTCGTTCATGATGTCGTATTTGGCGGCGACATTGGAGAAGACCGCGCCCACCCGCTCGGTCTTCTCGTCGGGGGCGACATCTTCATAGCCGAAGGAAACGGTGTCGTTCATGGCGGCGAGCCTTAGGGACAATTGCCGGGCGGGCAAAGGGTGTTAGAGACCGGTCATGCCCGAACTTCCCGAAGTCGAGACCACCGTGCGCGGCCTGGCGCGTTTTCTCGATGGCGAGACCATCACCAGCGTGACCGTCAACCGCCCCGATCTGCGACGCCCCTTCCCCGCCGGCCTGGTCCAGGCGCTGACCGGGGCGCGGGTCACCGGGCTCTCGCGCCGCGCCAAATACGGGCTGATCCACACCGCGCGCGATCATGCCATGGTGTTTCATCTGGGCATGAGCGGTCGCTGGCGGATCGATCCCGAGGAGGACTTGGCGCACGACCATCTGGTGCTGGAAACCGCCCGCCATCGCTTCGCACTCAACGATCCGCGCCGCTTCGGCTCGGTCGATCTGCTGCTGGGATCCGAACTCGACGCCTGGCCCGCCTTTGCCGCGCTGGGCCCCGAACCCCTGGGCGCGGAGTTGACCGCCGCTTGGCTGCGAGCGCAGACAAAGGGGCGCAAACCGGCGATCAAGCAGCTCCTGCTCGACCAGCGCGTGGTGGCGGGACTTGGCAATATCTACGTCTGCGAGGCGCTGTGGCGCGCGCGGATCGATCCGCGCAAGCCGGGCGGGCGGGTCACCGGGGCGCAGCTCGAGCGGCTCGTCCCCGCGATCCGCGAGGTGCTCGAGCAGTCGGTCCGCGACGGCGGCTCGACCTTGCGCGATTTCGCCCAGCCCGATGGCGAATTGGGCTATTTCGCCACCCGTTTCGACGTCTATGGCCGCACCGACGAGCCTTGCCATCGCGAGGACGGCGGCACGATCCGGCGGCTGGCCCAGGGCGGCCGCAGCACCTGGTATTGCCCGCGCTGCCAGAAGTAGCGCGGCGCAGCGCCGAACAAAGCATTGACGATTCGCCGCCTTCGACCTATGTCGCCCGCTTTCCGGCGGTCATGCGCCGATTTTCGCAAGATTCGACAGACTCGTCGGTTGCGCTCCATGCGACCGCACGAGACACGAGCCAGACAAGGACGACCATGGCCAATACGCCGCAAGCCAAAAAGCGCATCCGTCGCAACGACCGCCGCTCCGAGATCAACACCGCGCGCAAGAGCCGCATCCGCACCTTCGTGAAGCAGGTCGAGACCGCCTGCGAAGCCGGTGACAAGGAAGCGGCCACCACGGCGCTCAAACAGGCCCAGCCCGAGCTGGCCCGCGGCGTCGCGCGCGGCGTGATGCACAAGAACACCGCCTCGCGCAAGATGAGCCGGCTGAGCAAGCGCGTCGCTTCGCTCTGATCCGAATCGCTTCGCGCGTTCGCCCTAGCGGGCGGGCGTTCGCCGAAGCCAGGTGAGACCAAAGGCCGCCGCGGCAACGCGGCGGCCTTTTGTTGTGCCCGATCCGGGGCGGCCTATTCGGTCGTCAGACTGAAACCTAATCGTAATGTTAGGCGCTCGCGACTCCCTAGAAACCCGCGATTCGAGCACTAAAATAAGTTAAAAATCGCGGTTTTCAGGGAGTTCGACGGAGGCCTGCGGGCTAGGGTCGAGTCAACGCTTTTATTTCGCTTTTTTTGCAGCATCCACACTTGCGACTCATCCGAAGCTGACCCTAGAAGATGGCTCTGCCTGGGGCGGGACAGCCCGGGCTCCACAATTTGGTACAGATGATGGGGGTTCCCGGTCGGTTCGATTCCGGGAGATGGCGACGCTGTGTCTCCGTCCTCAAGAGATGATAACGCTTCGCCGGCAGCGCTGCTTGCCGGCACGATTTTGGGTGACGAGACGATGGGCAAGTTGACGGAACAGACCGGTGCGAAACGCAGCGGGCGGGAGGATCTGATGGAAGACCTCGAGGCGGTGAATCTGGCCGCCGATTGGGCCGACATCAGCCAGGGCCTGCGCAAGGATCTGGGCCAGCAATTGCACAGTCAGTGGATCAAGCCGATCCAGGTCGGCGCGCTCGATCGCGACACCGGGACGCTCGATCTCTACCTGCCCACGCAGTTCTCGGCCGACTGGGTGCGCGACCGCTTTTCCGATCGCCTGTCGCTGGCGTGGAAGATCGCACGCGGCGAAGTGCGCCAGATCGCGATCTCGGTGCACCCGGGCCGCCGCAAGGTCGCCGATCTGCAATTGCATTCCGATGGCCGGCGCCCCGCCAACGACGGCGCCGATCAGTCGATGATGGCGATCTCGGCCGACACGCTCAACGACGCCGGCTTCACCTCAAGCGTCGGGCTCGACCCCTCGCTGACCTTTGCCGCCTTCGTCACCGGCGAAGCCAATGTGCTGGCCTGCAACGCCGCGCAGCGGATGGCCGCGCCCGAGAAGCCGCAGTTTTCGCCGCTCTATCTCAAGGGCGCGACCGGTCAGGGCAAGACCCACCTGCTGCACTCGATCGGCCATTCCTTCCTGCTGGCGCATCCGCGCAGCCGGATCTTCTACTGCAGCGCCGAGCG
>JAHJWA010000205.1 GCA_018828205.1 Alphaproteobacteria bacterium | reverse complement strand
GGTAAAGAGCGTCAGCGAAATCGGCATTGTCGGGTCGAATTCATCCTTCGGGCGCGGAGCTTTCGTGCGCCCCATAGCCATAATGACCCGTCCAGCGCCACCGGATTTGGATTTTTCGAATCGGCCCGCGCGCGCGAAGGCCCCCTTGCCCTCCGAAGACCAAAGTGACTATATACCCCCATACGGTATATGATCCCGTCTTCGCGAGACCTGGAGAGAAGCGCAGTGAAACCCGACCACTCCCCGATCGTCAATCGGCTGCGACGGATCGAGGGGCAGGTACGCGGCGTCGCGCAGATGGTCGAGGACGACCGTTATTGCATCGATATCCTGACGCAGGTCCAGGCCGTCAAGGCCGCGCTCGGACGCGCCGAAAGCGAGATTCTCAAGCGCCACGCCGCCTGCTGCGTCTCCGAGGCGATCACCAGCGGCGATGCGGCGGAGCAGAAGGCCAAGTTCGCCGAACTCGTCGAACTGTTCGAACGCGCCAAGAGATGAACCCGCAAACCAAGCCCTTGCACCAAGCAAACTAAGGAACCGACCATGCTCGCCACCATCCGCTCCGCCGTGTTTCGCCGCAGCCTCGCCGGCGCGCTCATGCTCGGCGGTTCGCTCGCCGCCTGCAGCGCGCAGGCCGCCACCTTCACCATGTACCGCGACGCCTCCTGCGGCTGCTGCACCGCCTGGGCCGATCACATCGAACATGGCGACCACCACAGCGTCGAGACGGTCGACCACCCCGATATGCGCGCGGTGAAGGCCGAACACGGCGTGCCGGCGCAGCTGCAGTCCTGCCACACCGCCATCGTCGAGGGCTATGTGATCGAGGGACATGTCCCGACCGCCGATATCGAGCGGCTGCTCGCCGAGCGTCCCGAGGGCGTCACCGGCCTCGCGGTGCCCGGCATGCCGATGGGCTCGCCCGGGATGGAGCATGGCGATCATCGCCAGGCCTATCAGGTCGTCGCCTTCGGGCCCGAGGGCATGACGGTCTGGGCCAGCTATCCCGCGCAGCCAGCTGCCGGGTCGTGAGCGCCGCGAAGACCGCCGCCAAGACCGCGAGCGTCTACCGCATGGTCATGCCCGACCATGTCTGTCCCTATGGCCTCAAGACCGTGGACCTGCTCGAGCGCGAGGGCTTCGCGGTCGAGGACCATCCGCTGACGACGCGGGCCGAGACCGATGCGTTCAAGCAGCAGCACGGGGTCGCCACCACGCCGCAGACCTTCATCGATGGCGAGCGGATCGGCGGATACGACGATCTGCGCGAACACTTGGGCAAATCGGTCCCCAGGGAAGGCGAGACCAGCTACCAGCCGGTGATCGCGATCTTCGGGGTCGCCTTCCTGCTCGGGCTGGCGATCAGCTGGTATGCGCTCGGGACCGTCTTCTCGGTGCAGGCGATCGAGTGGTTCGTCAGCCTGTCGATGTGCTTCCTCGCGGTGCAGAAGCTGCAGGATCTGCGCAGCTTCTCGACCATGTTCCTCAATTACGACCTGCTGGCGCGGCGCTGGGTCCGCTACGGCTATATCTACCCTTTCGGCGAGGCGCTGGCGGGGGTGCTGATGGTTGCGCATGCGCTGCCGATCGTCTCGGTCCCGGTCGCGCTGTTCATCGGCAGCGTCGGCGCGGTCAGCGTGTTCAAGGCGGTCTATATCGACAAGCGCGAGCTCAAATGCGCCTGCGTCGGCGGCAATTCCAACGTCCCGCTGGGTTTCGTCTCGCTGACCGAGAACCTGTTCATGATCGGCATGGGGCTGTGGATGGGGGCGAGGGCGCTGGGCTGGATCCAGCTCTGAGCGCGCCGACGCCGGCAAGGGAGGGTATTCCCCCTCGCTCCAGCGCGCGGTGATATCATCCATTCCCGCCTCCCGGTGCGGAAATCCATTTACACATTTGTCGATACCTTTATATCCTCGATTCATGTCGATCGAGACGACCTTCCGGGCTTTGGCCGACAGCACCCGCCTGCGCATCCTGCGGCTGGTCGGGTCGATGGAGCTTGCGGTCGGCGAAATCGCGCTGGTGCTCGGCCAGAGCCAGCCGCGGGTCTCGCGGCATATCGGCATTCTCGCCAGCGCCGGTCTGGCCGAGAGGCGACGCGAGGGCAGCTGGGTGTTCCTGCGCGCCGCACCCGCAGGCGATCGGCAGAGCCCGCTGCGGCAGGCGATCACCACGATGCTCGAATGCGCCGAGCGCGAAGACCCGGAATTCGCCCGCGCCTGTGCGCAGGATCGCCAACGGCTTGCGGCGATCCGGGCCACGCGCGAAGAAAGGCGGAAGCCTATTTTGCCGCGCATGCGCATGATT
>JAHJWA010000204.1 GCA_018828205.1 Alphaproteobacteria bacterium | reverse complement strand
GCGAGCGCGGCGCCGAGCTCGCGGGCTTCGTCGAGCCGGGCTTGCGGGACGGTCTTGGGGGCGAGGATCTCCTCCGGCGTCTGCGCCGCGGTGTTGACGATCACCGGTTCGGCGACTCGTTTGAGGCGCCAGCCCTGCACGATCCGGTCGAGCTGACGCTGCGCCCCCTCCCCGTCCGATCCGGCGGCGATCAGCGTGGCGAAGGGGCGCCCCTCGATCCGGCCGAGCACGGGGTAATAGCAGCGGTCGAACATTTCCTTCATAGCGCCGCTCATGCTGGCGAGGTTCTCGGGACAGGCGAAGAGATAGCCTTGCGCCTCGAGCAGGTGGTCGGGTGCCACCTCATGCGCTGCCAGCACCCGCGCGCGGGCACCCGCCCCCTGCCCCGCGGCCCGCGCCAGCGCCTCGGCGGTACCGGTGCGGCTATGCCAGACGATCAGGAGCGGGGGTGCGGACATGGCGGCGAGCATCGCCTTCGCCGGTGAATTGTCAACACGCGCGGCTTTGCCTGTGCGCGCCGCCGGGATAGGATGACGCCATGGCCACCAACACCGCGCATCACGTCTTCGGGATCTCGCATTCGCTCTCGGGGCGCGGCTGGCGCTGGCGGCGCGGCAATATGGAGATGGCCGAGGGCATGGTCCCGCTCGATCGCGACATCGTCACCCAATTGCTGCTGGCGCGCGGGGTCGAGGAACACGATCTGGAGCGCCACCGCCACCCGACCCTGCGCGGCTTTCTCCCCGATCCCAGCCTCTTCAACGACATGGACGCCGCCGCCGACCGGATCGCGCAGGCTGTGCTCAGCGGCGAGAAAGTCACCGTCTATGGCGATTACGATGTCGATGGCGCGACCAGCTCGGCGCTGCTGATCCGGCTGCTGCGCGATCTCGGGCATCACGCCGACTATTACATCCCCGACCGGCTGCTCGAGGGCTACGGCCCGTCGGGCGAGGCGCTGGTCCGGCTGGGCGAGGCGGGGAGCAGCCTGATCGTCACCGTCGACTGCGGCGCGATGGCGCATGACGCGCTGCAGCAGGCGCATGACGCGGGGATCGATGTCATCGTGGTCGATCACCACAAATGCTCGCCCGATCTCCCGCGCACCGTTGCGCTGGTCAATCCCAACCGGCTCGACGAGGAGGACGAGGCCGCCGCGCACGGCCATCTCGCCGCGGTCGGGGTCGCCTTCCTGCTCGCGATCGCGCTGGTCCGGGTGCTGCGCGAGCGCGACTATTTCGCGGCCCGCCCGGAGCCCGATCTGTTCGCGCTGCTCGATCTGGTGGCGCTGGGCACCGTGGCCGATGTCGCCGCGCTGCACGGGCTCAACCGCGCCTTCGTCGCGCAGGGGCTCAAGGTCATGGCCAAGCGGCAGAACATCGGCATGGCTGCATTGATCGACGCCAGCCGGCTGAAGCGCGCACCCGCCTGCAGCGATCTCGGCTTCGCGCTGGGCCCGCGAATCAACGCCGGCGGTCGCGTCGGCGAATCGACGCTCGGGGTGCGGCTGCTGACCACGCAGGACCCGGCCGAAGCGCAGGCAATCGCCGCGCAGCTGTCCGAGCTCAACGAGGATCGCCGCGCGATCGAGGCCGCGGTGCAGGAAGCGGCCGAGGAACAGCTCGCGGGCCAGCACAACCGCGCGGTGGCGGTGATCGCCGGTGCGGGCTGGCACCCCGGGGTGATCGGCATCGTCGCCGGACGGATCAAGGAGGCGAGCGGCAAGCCCTCGCTGGTGATCGCGCTCGACGAGGCGACCGGGCTCGGCAAGGGTTCGGGACGGTCTATCAGCGGGGTCGATCTGGGCGCCGCGATCATCGAGGCACGCCAGCAGGGCCTGCTGATCGCGGGCGGCGGGCACGCAATGGCGGCGGGGCTGACCGTCGCCGCCGACCGGATCGATGATCTTGCCGCCTGGCTCGACGAGCGGCTGTCGGCGCAGGTCGCGCGCGCCACCGCGAGCCAGACGACGCTGCTCGATCTTTCGGTCGCCGTCGGCGGGCTGACCCCCGAGCTGGTCGAATCGCTCGAGATCGCCGGACCCTATGGTGTCGGCTGGCCGGGTCCGCGGATCGCGGTCGGGCCGGTCCGGCTGATCAAATGCGATGTTGTCGGCACCGGCCATGTCCGCATCGTGGCTTCGGGGGGCGACGGGCGCAGCTTCAAGGCGATCGGCTTTCGCATGGCCGAGAGCGATCTGGGGCAGACGCTGCTCCACGGCGCGAGCGGGCGGCGGCTGTGGCTGGCGGGGCGCGCGAAGATCGACGACTGGGGTTCGCGCCGCCAGGCCGAGCTTCATCTCGAGGACGCCGCCTGGGCCGATTGAGCGCCAGCGCACCCCGCAGCCAAATTGAGGCGCCCCAAGACTTGACGGGTTGCCCGCGCGACCGTAGATGGCCCGCCACGCCACCGATGTGGCCCCTTCGTCTAGCGGTTAGGACGCGGCCCTTTCACGGCTGAAACACGGGTTCGATTCCCGTAGGGGTCACCACGGTGGCGTTGCTCCTTTTCGATCGCACCCGGGATCCGGGATGCAGGTCGGGACGGCCCCTTCGTCTAGCGGTTAGGACGCGGCCCTCTCACGGCTGAAACACGAGTTCGATTCTCGTAGGGGTCACCAACCATCTGAATTGCTCCCGGAAACAATCCCCGGCCCGGCTTGGCAAGGCGGTCGCGCCGCGGCTAAGGCCCGCATCGCAATGAGAGATCGCCCCCTCCCCCTTCCCGGTCTGCTGCTGGCGGCGATCTGCTGCATCGTGACGATGATCATGGGGGTTGCGCCGCTGCTGGCCGCCACGGTGTTTCTGATCTGGGCCGGAACGCTGTGGCTGCGCGTCGGTTCGCCGCCCCCGCCGAACGAAAAGATCGAGCCTTCGGCGCTTACCACCGATCGCATGGGCGAATTGTTCGAGAGCGCCGACACTCCCTTGCTGGTCACCCGCCGCAACCGGGTGGTGATCGCCAACCGCGCCGCACGCGAACTGTTCGGCGCCCACATCCTCGAACAGGACATCCGCATCTCGCTGCGCAATCCCGATGCGGTCCAGCTGATCGATTCGGACGAGAGCGGCTCAGTCACGGTGCGCGGGCTCACCAGCGTGCGCGACATCTGGCGGATCAACACCAAGCAGCTCGATGGCGGCATGGGGGTCTACGAATTCATCAACAAGACCGCCGAAGCGGATATCAGTCGCGCGCACACCGATTTCGTTGCCAACGCGAGCCACGAACTGCGCACTCCGCTCGCCTCGATCATCGGCTATGTCGAAACGCTGCAGGACGACGAGACCGCGCTCGACCGCGAGATTTCGCGCAAGTTTCTCGACACGATCAGCCGCGAGGCGCAGCGGCTCCAGCACCTGGTCAGCGACCTGATGTCGCTTTCGCGGATCGAGGCCGAAAAGCACGACCGGCCGACCGAGATCGTCGATCTGGGCCCGCTCGTCGCGCGGGCTGCGGCCGAGGGTGCCGGGCCCGACCGCGCCGATCGGCTCGACCTCGCGATCGAAGGCGAATTCACCATTCTCGGCGATGTCGCGCAGCTCGAGCAGCTGGTCCGCAACCTCGTCGACAACGCGTTGAAATACGGGGATCCGGCACAACCGGTGACGGTCCGCGTCCACCCCTCGGGCAAGCGCCGCGTCAGGCTGGTGGTGCGCGACCGCGGCGATGGCATCGCTCCCGAACATATCCCGCATCTCACGCGCCGATTCTACCGCACCGATCCGGGTCGCAGCCGCGCCTCCGGCGGCACCGGGCTCGGTCTCGCCATCGTCAAGCACATCGTCGAACGTCACATGGCCAAGCTCGATATCGCCAGCGAACTGGGCCAGGGGACGAGCGTGACGATTCGCTTTCCCATCGAACGCTCGGAGAAAAACGAGGACTGAAGCGGGGTTCGCGTACCGCTCGCTTTGCCCCGCCGATGGCGCTAGGGCACCGGGCAGCATCGCCAGCCGGCAGCAGGCAAAAAAGACTAGTCATGCTTTTGTCGCGAACACGTAACAATTCCTCGCTTTCGCGCTGGCATATCCAAATCTGAAGGGATCTCCGGGATGCGTATGACCAAAGCAGCCTTAGCCGCCACCGTATTTGCCATGGCCCTGTCCTCCTGCGGCGACGCAGGCGGCGGCTCGCGCGACGGGGTTCGCACCGTCGGCTCCTCGACCGTCTTCCCCTTCGCCAAGACGGTTGCCGAATCGCTCGCGCGCTCCAACCCGGGCATCAAGTCTCCGATCATCGAATCGACCGGCACCGGCGGCGGCATCCAGCTGTTCTGCCAGGGCGTCGGTCCGGACACGCCCGACGTCGCCAACGCCTCGCGGCGAATGAAGGCTCAGGAATTCGCCGGTTGCCAGAGCAATGGCGTGACCGAGATCATGGAGATCCAGGTCGGGCTCGACGGCATCGCTTTCGGCTCGGCCAATGGCGGCATCATGATGGATCTGACCCCGCAGATCGTTTACGAAGCGATCGCCGCGAATCCCTATGGTCAGCCGCAGACCAATGAGACCTGGGCCGATATCGACCCCTCGCTCCCCGATATTCCGATCCTGGTCTATGGCCCGCCCTCGACCTCCGGCACGCGCGACGCGCTCAAGGAGCTGATCCTCGAGGTGGGTTGCCAGACCGACCCGGCCATGGAGGCGCTCGAGGAGAGTGACGAGGAGGCCTACGCCCGCACCTGCACCGAAGTGCGCTCGGATGGCGCCTATGTCGACCAGGGCGAGCAGGACAATCTCATCGTCCAGAAGATCGAGAACAACCCGCGCGCGATCGGCATCTTCGGCTATTCCTACCTCGAGGAAAACGCCAACAAGGTGCAGGGCCTTCCGGTCAACGGGGTGGAGCCCACCTATGAGAACATCACCAGCTTCGCCTACCCCGGCGCCCGCCCGATGTTCATCTACGCCAAGAAAGCCCATCTCGACGCGATCCCCGGGCTGAAGGAATATCTCCTCGAATGGACGCGTAACTGG
>JAHJWA010000203.1 GCA_018828205.1 Alphaproteobacteria bacterium | reverse complement strand
GGGCGACGCGCGGCGGCGCCACCAGACCGCAGCGGCCGCGAGCAGCGCGAGCAGCCCCAGACCCGCGAGCCACCACCATGCGGGTGTGCCTTCGCCCTCGGTCGTTGGACTCTCGGATGCAGCCTCGGTCGCCGGGACCGTGGCGGCGGGCGGGGCGTCGAAGGAAGGGGCGGCGGCCTCGCCGGGAAGGATCTGACTTCCGGTCGGCGCGGGTTCGGGCGAAGCGGTCGCACCGGCTTCGGGGGTCGGCAGGCTGGGCGGAGCTGCGGGGGCTTCGCGGTTGGCGGGAAGCGTGGCTGTCGGTGTCGCGCGCGGGCGCGGAATGGGGGCCGGGCTGGGAACCGGGCTCCGCACCGGACTCGGCGTCGGCGTTGCCGTCGGCCTCGCGGCGGGGGTCGGCACCGGCGTCACGATGGGGCGCGGAACCGCGGGCACGCCGTTCTCGACATCGACCGGGCCCTGCACCGTCGGCGTCGGGGTGGGTGAAGGGTTGGGCGGCAGCTGGAAATCCTGCACCGATTGCGCGGATACGGTTGCGGGCACGGCCACGGATCCGGCGGCGAAGGCCAGGGCGAGCAGCGAAGTTCTGGTTGGGAAGCGGGTCATTGCCAAGCTTGCATAGGGAGGGACCGAGCGTGTCGGGAAGCCGCGCTGAATAGGCGGTGAAGCCCCGGCTTCCAAGCGATCGCTTGCGCATAAGTGTCGGAAGCGGCAGGAGCGCGGCATGGGCACCACACCAAACCCCAAATTCCTCGGTCAGGACAGTTCGCTTCCCGCCTCGCCGGAAGCGGCCGAACTCGACTATGTCCCCAATCCGCGCAGCGGCGAGCTCTATCTCGTCCGCTTCGCCGCGCCCGAATTCACCTCGCTGTGCCCGGTCACCGGCCAGCCCGATTTCGCGCATCTGGTGATCGACTACGCGCCGGGCGAAACCATCGTCGAATCCAAGAGCCTCAAGCTCTTCCTTGGCAGCTTCCGCAACCATTGCGGTTTCCACGAGGATGTGACGGTCGGGATCGGCAAACGGCTGTTCGACGAGATGCAGCCCCGATGGCTGCGGATCGGCGGCTACTGGTATCCGCGCGGCGGCATACCGATCGATGTTTTCTGGCAGAGCGCCGCTCCGCCGCAAGCGCTCTGGCTGCCCGATCAGGGCGTCGCATCCTACCGAGGGAGGGGTTGATGAAAAACCACCTGCACAGATTGCCCGAATACGCCCTCTGGCTCTCGCTGGCGGTGCTGGCCTGGTTCGCCTTCGCGGTCTTCGCGCCCAAGATCGGCCTGATCGGCTGGCAGACCGGCTTTGGCTTCATGACCGTGACCGCGGGACCGATCCTGCTCGCGATCGCTGCCCTGGTGGCGGTGATCGCGCTGGCGCTGGCCTATTTCCGCAAGCCGCGCGGCGTGTGGTGGAAAGCCGCGCTGGCGCTGGCGATCCCGGCGGTGCTGTTCGCCGGGCTGCTGTCGGTGCGCGCGCAGGGCGAAGCCGCCCCGCCGATCCACGATGTCTCGACCGATGTCTACGATCCGCCGCGATTCTCCGCGCAGACGCTGGCGATGCGCGAGGAATGGGGCGCCAATCCGCTCAATGACTATGCGACCCCGCTCGGTCAGCTCGAGATGTGGCAGGACCGCGTCGATCCGGACATGGCGATCAAGACCCACGCCGATGTCATCGCCGAGAATTACGGCGATCTGCAACCGATCGCGACGCAGCAGGTCAGCCAGCAGCAGGCGCTCGATGCCGCGGTCGCCGCGATGGCCGATATCGGGTTGCAGGACATCCGCCGCGATCCCGCCACCGGGACGGTCGAGGGAGTTGCCGAAACCTTCGCCTACGGCTTTCGCGACGATGTGATCGTACGGATCCGCGACGGCCGGGTCGACATGCGTTCCGCCAGCCGGGTGGGCGTCTCGGATCTGGGCTACAACGCCGAACGGCTGCGCGAGCTCTCGGAGGCGATCCGGCAGCGGTTGGGGAACTGAGTTCGGGTTCCGAAGGCTGGGAGGATGGTGCCGGCTAGAAGCATCTAACTTGATGTTCGCCATTGTTCGTTCGTGGCCGAATTCTGCCCCTGTTCCCTTTTGATTCCGGGCTTCATGTTTCGTCTTTGTTCGTTGACGTTCATTGGAAGCCGGGGCAATGTGAGGGAACGATTAGGGGAACCAAGTGGCTCGTCTAACAGCCCTTGCTGTGCGAAATTCAAAGCCAGGACGTCATGCTGATGGCGAGGGTCTTTACCTGCTGGTGAAACCTAGCGGCGCGAGGTCC
>JAHJWA010000023.1 GCA_018828205.1 Alphaproteobacteria bacterium | reverse complement strand
GCCTGGACGATGCCGTTGGCGATCACGTCGCACTTCATGATCCCGCCGAAGATGTTGACGAGGATGCCCTCGACCGCGGGATCCTTGAGGATGATCTTGAACGCCGCGGTCACCTTCTCGGTGGTGGCGCCGCCGCCGACGTCGAGGAAGTTGGCGGGGAAGGCGCCGTTCAATTTGATGATGTCCATCGTCGCCATCGCGAGCCCGGCGCCGTTGACCATGCAGCCGATCGTGCCGTCGAGCTTGATATAGGCGAGGTCGTATTCGCTCGCCTCGACTTCGGCGGGATCTTCCTCGCTCTCGTCGCGCAGCGCCTGGACGTCGGGGTGGCGATAGAGCGCGTTGCCGTCGAAGCTCATCTTGGTGTCGAGCACCAGCAGATTGCCGTCCTTGGTCTCGACCAGGGGGTTGATCTCGAGCATTTCGCCGTCGAGTTCGATGAAGGCGGTGTAGAGCTGCTTGGCGAGCTTCTGCGCCTGCTTGTTGAGATCGCCCGAGAGCTTGAGCGCAAAGGCGACCGCGCGGCCGTGATGCGGCATGAAGCCCTGCGCGGGGTCGATGGTGATCGTCGCGATCTTCTCGGGGGTGTTGTGCGCGACATCCTCGATGTCCATCCCGCCTTCGGTCGAGACGATCATCGCGACCTGGCCGCTGGCGCGATCGACCAGCATCGAAAGATAGTATTCGGATTCGATGTCGACGCCGTCGGTGACGTAGAGGCGGTTGACCTGCTTGCCCTCGTCGCCGGTCTGGATCGTCACCAGCGTGTTGCCGAGCATTTCGGCCGCGTCCTTCTCGACGTCCTCGATGCTGTGCGCGAGCCGCACCCCGCCCTTGGCGTCGGCGGGCAGTTCGGTGAACTTGCCCTTGCCGCGGCCGCCGGCGTGGATCTGCGACTTGACGACATAGAGCGGTCCGGGAAGTTTCTTCGCCGCTGCGACCGCTTCCTCGACGCTCATCGCCGCATAACCGGTGGGGATGGCGATGCCGTGCTTGGCGAGAAGTTCCTTGGCCTGATATTCATGGATGTTCATTTGGGGAATGTCCTTGTCGCGCCGCGAAGGGGGGTGGAAGTTTCGTGCCGCATAAGCATGTCTGGGCGCGCTTGAAAAGTGTCGCCTTCGCGTGCACCTGCGCCGCTTCTTCATGATCGACAGCAACCGCCTCGAATCCATCGTCCGCGAAGCGGGCCGCATCGCCCATAATCTGTGGCCGGGCGCGGGCCACGCCGTGGCGAGCTGGGAGAAGGAACCCGGCGCCCCGGTGTGCGAGGCGGATATCGCGGTCGATGTCTTTCTCAAGCGCGAGCTGGGGGCGCTGCTGCCCTCGGCAGGCTGGCTCTCGGAAGAGACCGCGGACAATCCCGCGCGGCTCGCCAATTCGCTGATCTGGCTGGTCGATCCGGTCGACGGGACGCGCGATTTCATCCGCGGGCGTTCGGGCTGGTGCGTCTCGGTGGCGCTGGTGAGCGCGGGGCGGCCGCTGATCGGCGCGCTCGCCGCACCGGCGCGCGAGGAAAGCTGGAGCGCGGTCGCCGGCGCCGGGGCCACGCGCAACGGCATCGCGCTGCGCGCCTCGACGCGGAGCGAATTTGCGGGCGCGCGGGTCCCCGCCGATTCGCTGGCGAGCGCCGATCGGGATCTGGCGCTGGTCGAGAAACCCAATTCGATCGCGCTGCGGATCGCGATGGTGGCCGCCGGCGAGGCCGATCTGGTGGCGACGCTGCGCTGGGGCTTCGAATGGGACATCGGCGCCGCGGCGCTGATCGCGCGCGAGGCGGGCGCTTCGGTCAGCGACGCCTTCGGGCGCAAGCTCGACTACAACAAGCGCGATCCGCGCGCCTTCGGGGTGATCGCCTCCGCGCCGGGCATCCACGCCGCCGCGGTCGAGCGGCTGGCCGGGCGCGCGGCAACCTTGGGTCAGCGCGAGGGTGCGGCTAAAGGGCAGTAAATCCATGCCTGAACGGGGGGGCCGCAATGAGCTTTTTTGAGGTTGCTATCGTGATCGCCGTGGTCGCTGCCGCGATCATCGCTGTGGGGATTGTGGCGCTTGTGAGCGTCCTGGAGAAATCGACCAAGCATCTCGCGATCATCGCCAACCGTGTGATCGAAATCGAGAGAAGCTTGAACGAGCGACGGTAGCGCGGTCGCGGGCTGCCCGATTGCTGCAAGAAAGGGGCCGATCCTGCGACCGGCCCCTTCTCGTTGATCCGAAAATCGGAAGATCGGTTACATGCCCTGCTGGGCCTGCGCTTCGCGCACGTCCTGTTCGTCGAAGGGGATGATCTTGATTTCGACCCGGCGGTTGAGCGCGCGGCCCTGCGCGGTCGCGTTGTCGCCGACGAAATAGCGCGGATCTTCGCCGAAGCCCTGCGAGCGGATCCGCGAGGAGGCGACGCCGCGGCTGATCAGATAGCTGGCCACCGCTTCGGCGCGCTGGCGCGAGAGGTTCTGGTTGAAGGAATCCGAACCGGTCGAATCGGTGTAGCCATAGACGTCGATCAGGCTGTTGGGATATTGCACCATGCTCTGCGCGACGCGGTCGAGCGTGTTCCGGAAGGTCTGGTTGATCGTGTAGCTGCCGGTCTCGAAGGTGACGCCATCGGGCAGGTTGACGAGGATCGCCTCGCCGCCGTCGACCTGGGTCACATCCACCCCGGTGCCCGCGGTCGCTTCCTCGAGCTCCTTGATCTGCTGGTCCATCCGGTAGCCGACATAGCCGCCCGCAGCCGCGCCGCCGACCGCGCCGATGATGCGTCCGGTCTTGCCGCCGATCACGCCGCCGAGCAGCCCGCCCAGCAGACCGCCGCCGCCGGCGCCCAGGACGGTGCGCGAGACTTTCTGTTCGCCGGTGTTGGGGTCGGTGACACAGGCCGAGACGCCGAGCAGCGATACGGATGCCAGCGTGGCGACGAGAATTTTGGATCTTTTCATGGAAACTCAGTCCTTCTTCAGCGGCGTCGCGTCTCGACCATTGGAGACTGTCTCGACCCCGTCATTGGGATAATTGCAGAACGCGCCCACTCCGCGCCTGCCTCCCAAACTCGCGACGGACGCGGTCGTTCCGCGCCTGCGGCTGCGCGCGTGAAGGCTGGCGTTGCGGTGCAATTGTGCTAGCGCTCGGCGGGTGACACCCTTTCCCTGGTCCGACCTCTTCATCATCGCGGGGCTCATCCTGCTCAACGGCGTCTTCGCGATGTCCGAGCTGGCGATCGTTTCCGCGCGCACCGCGCATCTGCGCAGCGCCGCGCAGAAGCGCACCCCGGGCGCCCGGACCGCGCTGCGGCTCGCTTCCGATCCGGGCAAGTTTCTCTCCACCGTGCAGATCGGCATCACGCTGATCGGGATCGTCGCGGGCGCCTATTCGGGCGCCAGCCTCGGCGGTCCGGTGGGCGAGCGGCTGGCGGTGCTGGGGGTCCCGGCGCGCTGGGCCGACGAGGCCGGTTTCGCGCTGGTCATCGCGCTCACGACCTATTTCAGCCTCGTGATCGGCGAGCTCGTGCCCAAGCAGGTCGCGCTGCGGCTGGCGGTGCCGATCGCGCTGGTGATGGCGCGCCCGATGGCGATCCTGGCGCGGGTCGCCGCGCCGGTGGTGTGGCTGCTCGACGCGTCCTCGGCGGTGCTGCTGCGGCTGCTGGGGGTGCGCGCCTCGGGGCAACCGGCGGTGACCGCGGAAGAACTGCAGATGATCTTCGCCGACGCCACCCGCTCGGGCGTGATCGAGCACGCGCAGCACCAGATGCTGCAGGGCGTGGTCCGGCTGGCGGATCGTCCGGTGCGCGAGGTGATGACCCCGCGCAACCAGCTCGACTGGATCGACGCCGATGCCGACACCGACCAGATCCGCGCCACGATCGAGGCGAGCTCGCATTCCTGCCTGCCGGTTGCGGAAGGCTCGCCCGACAGGGTCGTGGGGCTGATCAAGGTGCGCGAGGTGCTCGCGCATATGGTCGCCGGGCGCCCGGTCGATCTGCGCGCAATGATGCTCAAGGCCGAGGTCGTCCCCGACCAGCTCGACGCGGTCGATGCGCTGCGCGTGCTCCAGCAGGCCGATATCGCGATGGCGATGGTCCACGACGAATACGGCCATCTCGACGGGATCGTCACGCCCGTGGATGTGCTGACCGCGCTGGTGGGCGATTTCGCCAGCGACCAGGAGCACGGCGAGGCGCCCGGGGTGATCGAGCGCGAGGACGGCTCGCTGCTGGTCTCGGGCTCGCTCTCGGCCGATGGCCTGAGCGACCGGCTCGGCCTTGCCTATGACGAGGACCGGGAATTCGCGACCGCGGCGGGCTTCGTCCTCTCGGTGCTGCGCAAGCTGCCCGAGGAGGGCGAGCATTTCATCGAGCAGGGCTGGCGTTTCGAGGTCGTCGACATGGACGGTCGCCGGATCGACAAGCTGCTGGTGTCGCGCGAGGGCCCCGCGCCCGAAGCGGACGAATTCGGCGAGGACTGACCGCCTGGAGGCTTAGCCCGGGATGACAGCCTGCGCGCCGGCGCCGTCGCCCTCGGGCGCGGCGATGATGTCGCGGGTCACGCGGCCCTTGGCCACGGTGTTGGTCTCGGAATCGCCCACCGACGAACGGATGCCCGGAGCCGCCGCGCCGGCGCGATCGAGCGCGCTGGTTTCGACCGCGCTGCGCTCCGAGGGGCCGCCGAACAGCGCCTCGAGCGCCTGTTGCGAGGCGGTGCCTTCGGAGGGACGCGGCGCGCCCGGAGCGGGAGGCACGAGGTTGAAATCGGGCGGCACCACCAGCGGCGCCTGACGCTGGACCGCGAATTCGTCGGGCCGCTCGCGGTTGAGGAAGCCGCCGCCCCCGCATGCCGAGAGCATGGTCGCCGAGATGGCGAGCAGGGCGAGGGTATGGTGCTTGGTCATGAAGTCTTCTCCGCGGCGGAAGGCGCCGTTTCATCCATCAGGTCGTCGACATTGTCGCGTATGAGAAAGGCGCGGGCAAGGATAATCACCACGCCGATCGTGATCGCCGCATCGGCGACGTTGAAGATCAGGAAGGGCCGGAATTCGCCGAAATGCAGATCGGCGAAATCGACCACATAGCCCAGATCGTAGCGGTCGCGGATATTGCCCAGCGCCCCGCCGAGGATCAGCGCGAGCCCGAAGATCTCGCCGAGCAGCTTCTCGCGCAGCATCCACACCGTCACCACCAGAGCGATCAGCGCGGTGACCCCGACCAGCGCCCAGCGCGCCTCGGGGCTGGTCGCCTCGAACAGCCCCAGCGAGACGCCGAAATTGCGCGTGAAGCGCAGATCGAAGAACGGCAGCAGTTCCATCGCCTCGCCGATCCGGTCGATCCCGAGCCGCTCGGTCACCAGCCACTTGGTCCATTGGTCGACCGCGAAGATGCTCAGGGCGATGCCGCAGCCGATCAGGCGATTGCGCAGGGTCCGGGTCATGCCGCGCCATCCATATCGGCGTCCATATGCGCGATCACATCCTCGCAGCGATCGCACAGCGCCCCGTCCTCGGCGACGCTGGGGAGCAGCCGCCAGCAGCGGCCGCATTTGTTTTCCGATGTCCGGGTCACTGTCACGGCGTCGCTCTGACCGAAGCTCACTGACGCGGTGATGAACAGTTCGGCCAGCGAAGCCTCGTCGAAGCCCGCGGGCACGCGCGCGGCCGGGACCACCACATCGGCCTCGAGCCCCGAGCGGATGACCTTCTCGCGCCGCAGCGGCTCGATCGCCTCCATCACCTCCTCGCGAAGCGCACGCAGCG
>JAHJWA010000202.1 GCA_018828205.1 Alphaproteobacteria bacterium | reverse complement strand
CGGAACCGCCCCCAGCGCGGGCGCGCAGCAGGAGGGCGAGGGCACGGGCGCCGCGGGCAGCGGTCAGGGCACCGGCAGCGGGCGTGGCGGGCAGGGCCGCGGCGGGATCGTCGCGACGCGCCCGGTCAAGACTGCAGGCGACATCAATGCGGCGCGCGATTTCCCGATCCCCGAAGGCGGGCGGCAGGCGCGCTTCGGCACATCGGTGACCGTCGCGATGACCGTGGGCGTGGACGGCCGCGCGCGCGATTGCCGCGTGGTGCGGCCCAGTCCCGACCCGCAAGCCGATGCCATCGTCTGCCAGCTTGCCATCGAGCGTTTCAGGTTCCGCCCCGCCATCGATACGCAGGGCAACCCGGTGCCCGCCGACTATGGCTGGCGGCAGGACTGGTTCGCGCGTTAAAGCGGGCTTTATCTCGCGGTGTTAGGCTCTGGCGCTTCGCAAGGGAAAGACGCTAGAGGCGAGCCATGTCAGTCATTCATCCGGTCATCTTGTGCGGGGGCAGCGGCACGCGGCTGTGGCCGCGCAGCCGGGCGGCGCGGCCCAAGCCCTTCCTCGACCTGCTCGGCGGGCGGACGCTGTTCCAGCGCAGCCTCGACCGGGTGGGTGATCCCGACCGCTTCGCACCGCCGCTGATCGTGGCAGGAGCCGCGCATGTCGCGGCGATCGAGGAGCAGGCGGCGACGCACCAGGGCGCGCGACTGGTGGTCGAACCCGCGGCGCGCAACACCGCGCCCGCGATCGCGCTCGCCGCGCACGGCCTCGCCCCCGAGGACATCATGCTGGTCTGCCCCAGCGATCACCACATCGCCGACGAGGCGGCGTTTCTCGCGGGGGTCGAACGCGCCGCGCAGCTTGCGGGCGAGGGCTGGCTGGTCGCATTCGGGATCGCGCCGACCGAGCCCGCGACGGGATATGGCTACATCCGTATGGGCGCGCCGCTGGCCGGCGGGCACCGCGTCGATCGCTTCGTCGAGAAGCCCGATCGTGCCACTGCCGAAAGCTTTCTCGCGAGCGGCGATCATGTCTGGAACGGCGGTATCTTCTGCATGCGCGCGGGGCGCTATCGCGAGGAGCTCGCGCGGCACCGGCCGGCGATGGCGGCCAGCGTGGATGAAGCCATGGTGGGGGCCGCGAGCACGGGTCGGCAATGCCATCCGGCGCCAGCCCCCTTTGCCGCGATCGCCGGCGAATCGATCGATTACGCGGTGATGGAGAAGACCAACCACGCCGCGGTAGTCTCCGCCGATATGGGCTGGTCCGACATCGGTAGCTGGGATGCGGTGCTGGCGGCGCGCGCGCGCGATTCCGACGGCAATTCCACCATGGGCCGCGCGGATCTGGTCGAGTGCCGGAATGTGCTGGTCGAAAGCGACGGGCCGCGGGTCTCGGCGATCGGGCTCGAGGATGTCGTGATCGTTGTCGATGGCGACGAGGTGCTCGTGACCACGCGCGCAGGGGCGCAGGCGGTCGGCAGGCTGCCCGGCGCGAGTGGGCGATGAGCGCCCGCAGGGATGATCCCCGTCTCGCCACGCGCAGCATTGCAAAGGTCTGGGGCCGCACCCGTCTGCCCACACCTTTCGCCCGCGTCGAGAGTGGGCCCGTGGGCGAAATCTGGTTCGAGCCGGGACCCTTGCTGTCCGACATCCTGGTCAAATATCTCTTCACCAGCGAGCGGCTCTCGGTCCAGGTCCACCCGCGCGCGGGCGAGGCCGGAGAGGGCGTGCCCGGGAAGGACGAATGCTGGCTGGTGGTCGATGCCGAGCCCGGAGCGCGGCTGGCGATCGGCTTCGACCGGGCCATCACGCGCGAGGAAATGCGTGCTGCGGCGCTCGACGGCTCGATCGCCGAGCGGCTTGTCTGGCACGATGCCGCGCCGGGGGATTTCTTCTACCTGCCAGCGGGCACGGTCCATGCGATCGGCGCCGGGATATCGCTGATCGAGGTGCAGCAGAACAGCGACATTACCTATCGCCTGTTCGATTACGGTCGCCCGCGCGAGCTGCATCTCGACCAGGCGCTCGCGGTGGCTGCGGGCGACGTCTATCGCCGCGATCTGCACCGCCGGATCGATCCGGGTGCGAATGCCTGCCTGGTCGATGGCCCGCATTTCCGCGTCGACCAGCTGGTCGGCAGGCCGGGCGAGGCCCTGCACGCCGCGCATCATGGCGCGTGCCAAATCATCCCGCTCGAAGGCTGGCTCGCGGCCGGCGGGGTCACCGTCGGTCCGGGCGAGAGCGCGGTGGCACCATCGCTCGACGCGGTGGATTTCACGGCCAGCCAGCGCTGCCTGGTGGTCGGGGGGCCTAGCCCCGCGCCTCGAACTCGGTCAGGATCCGCGCCAGCTCCTCGCGGCCATAGGGTTTGACCAGCAGCCCCGAGGCGCCCATTTCCTCCAGCTTGTCCGCCATTTCGCCATAGCCGGTCGCGAGCCAGAAGGGCACGCCCAGCGCCTTGAGCCGCTCGGCCACCGGCTCGCTCGACTCGGTGCCGAGATTGAAGTCGAGCAGCGCCAGATCGAAGCGGTTTTTCTCGATCGCATCGAGCGCCGCGCCCACCGAGCTCTGTACCGTGACCGTCTCGACGCCGAGATCGCGCAGGTTTTCCTCGGTGTCGAGCGCGATGATCATGCTGTCCTCGACCAGCAGCATCGAACCGATCGCCGATGCCAGCGTGTCGCCGCCCTTGTCGCGCGGCCTGGCCCCCGCGCCCCGGGCCGGGGTTTGCGCATCGTCCGCCTCGCGGCAGGTGACGAAGCGCCCGGGCACCCAGAATTCCGCCTCGACTCCGCTCAGCCGGTAGTCGAGCTGCGCGCGGCCGTTGAGCTCGAAGGGGATCGACTTCTCGATGATCGTGCTGCCGAAGCCGCGGCGCTCGGGCGGCTTGACCGGCGGCCCGCCGCGTTCCTTCCAGCGCAGCGTCATGCCGCCGTCGTCGCAATCGACCTCGATCTCGAGCGAGCCCCTGCGGTCGCAGAGCGAGCCGTATTTCGCCGAATTGGTCATCATCTCGTGGATCACCAGGGCCAGCACGGTGTAGGCCTCGGGCGCGACCATCGCGTCGTCGCCGGCGATCCGCACGCGGTCCATCTTGCCGCTGACATAGGCTTCCGCCTCGGTCTCGATCAGCTCGCGCAGCGAGGCGGGGGACCAGTTCTGGCGGGTGATGTTGTCATGCGCCGCGGCCAGCGCGTTGATCCGTCCGCCGACCAGCCCGGCGAATTCGTCGATCGACACCGCATCGTGGCGCGACTGGTTGATCAGCCCGCGGATGAGGTTGAGGATGTTGCGCACCCGGTGGTTGAGTTCGGCGATCAGCAGTTCCTGTTGCTGCTGCGCCTTGGCGCGCTCGGCGGCGACCTCGTCGGTCAGCCGCAGGATCACCTCGATCAGCGTGACCCGCAGGTTCTCCGCCAGCCGCAGCTCGCTCTCGGTCCAGTCGGCGCTGCGCCCGCTGACGGTCTGCTTCCAGCTGGCGAAGCTGCGCCGCGGCGAGAGCCGGTCGCCATCGGGGCCGGGCTCGACCGGCTTGTCGGGGTTGCCCGCCCAGTTGACCGTCTGCTGCAATTCGCGGCGCCACAGCACCACATAGTCGCGCGGGCTGCGCGAGACCGGGATGATCAGCGCGCCCGCCGCGCGGTCGGCGAAGGCCAGCGCGGTGTCGAAGCGCTCGGACAATTGCTGGCTGGCGATGACCCGGCTCGGCGCGGCGGCGTTGAGCTGCGGCCTGAGAGCGTGGAACTCCTCCTCGGTCGGGGCCGAACCGATCGCCTGGTAGGTGCCCTCGACATAGGCGCTGATGCCATCGTGCGGCAGCGAGCGCTGGATGATGGGGCGCAGCGTCGGCAGCGCCTCGATCACCGACTGTCCGCCGACCACCGCGCGCATCAGCCGGTCGTGCAACTCGCGCCCCACCACGACCAGTTCGGTCTGCTGGCGCCCCAGCGTGCGCTCGACCGCGAGCGAGAACAGTTCGGAGAACAGCTCGGCGCCGGTGCGCAGGGTGTAGGGCAGCACGCGCGGGGCGTAGTGATGGCAGGCGAAGAGGCCCCACAATTTGCCGCCGACGACGATCGAGATCGAGAGCGAGGCCTCGACCCCCATATTGGTGAGATATTCGATATGCACCGGCGAGACCGAGCGCAGCGTGCTCAGCGACAGGTCGAGCGGCTCGCCATCCTCGCCCAGGCCGGGCTCGATCGGGACCGGCGCGGCGCGGACGTCGCTGATGATCCGGAAGCGGTTGCGGATATAGAGCTCGCGCGCCTGCTGCGGGATGTCGGTGCGCGGGTAGTTGAGCCCGAGGAAGCTGTCGGTTCCTTCGGCGAGCGATTCGGCGACCACTTCGCCGCTCTCGTCCGGGCGGAAGCGGTAGACCATCACCCGGTCGAATTCGAGCAGGCCGCGCAGCTGTTCGGCCGCGGTCTGGCACAGCGCGATCAGGTCGCCGGCCTTCTCGAGCTGGCGCAGGATCGGCTGGACCAGCCGCAACTGGCGGTCGATGTGATCGCCCGAATGCGGCTCGATCTCGATGATGGTCAGCCCGTCGCTGGTGTGCAGCGCGCAATCGTAGGCGCGGCCGTCGCCGGTCAGGTCGATATCGAAGAGGCGTTCGACATCGTCGGGCTCGATCAGCAGCGAGACCGCCTTGGACAGCTGCGCGATCGCTTCGGCGCCGAACAGAGTTCCCACCGGATCGCCCGGTTCGGGCAGCGCCTCGAGCGCCAGAAGCGCGGCGAAATTGGCCGAACGGTGGGCAACCATCCAGTCGCCCGTCAGCGCCAGCAGCGCGCCGAAATCCTGGATCATGCCGAGCCGGTGGATCGGCTCGCGGTCGCAATTGGTCAAGTCGACGGGGCGGAGTGGTTGGTTCATGTATCGGCGTTCCGGGTCTGATCGGGCAGGGCGGCGATAAAGGCCGCAAAGACGGCTTTCGCTCCGGCCACGGCGGGCCCCGCGAGCGCGTCGGAAGCGGGGCGCTCGATGCGCGCGCGCAGCCGGGTGAAGAATTCGGTCATGGCGGTGTCGGAGAGGAAACGCTCCGGCCCGACCGCGCCGGTTTTCTGACGTTGGCGTAGCATGCTGCGGTTGCCCAGCGATGAACCCGCCAGCGCCCAGACCAGGCCGATCGGATCGGCCCCCTCGGGCAGCGCGAAATCGCCGGTTTCGGGCAGCGCGACCCCGAGTTCGGCCAGATCGCGCGCGATCAGCGGCGCCTGCGCGGGCGGGGCTTCGTCGGCGGGGAGAGCCTGCGCGATCCAGCGCTCGATCGGTTCGCGCGACCGGTATTGGGTCTGCAGGAACAGCGCGTAGCCTTCGACCGAGCCCACCGGCCAGTCGCCCATCGCCGCATCGAGCCGGTCGTGCGAATCGCGCGTCTCGCGCTTCAGGACCCGGCGAAGCGTGGTGTCGCCCGAGCGAATGGTGTCGCGTGTCGATGGCATGGCAGTGCTTCCCCAAAACAAGGGAACCGGACGACGTCAATGCCAGAGGACCCTAGATCGCACGCCTGCGGTGTGCGACGGGTTGAAGCGCTTCTGGTGCGGATCGGTTCCGATAAATCGCGCGCCGCAACGCTCGCTGGCGCAGACGGCGCGCCGCTATGTCTTGGCGAGGAGTTTCTGGCCCTTGTCGCGGATCGCGCCTGCCACCATCGGTTCGACGAAGGAGAGGGCCAGGGGCAGATTGACCTCGAACACCACCTGATGGTCCTCGATGATGACCTGGCCGTCGATCCCCTGCCCCATCGCACGCACGCCGAGCGTCATATGGTCCTCGTCGGGCCAGGCGGTGGTGACATCGGCAATGCCGCCGGGGACGAAGCTGGCGATTTCCGGGCTGCGTTCGCGCAGGCGGCGGCGCACTTCCTCGCGCGGCAGGTCGTGGGCGATGGGGACGCGCATCAAGGGGCTCCGGTGGGTTTGGGAGTGGAACTGTGCTCGAGCTCGGGCGAGGTCGCGGCGCCTTCGCCGAACTTGTAGTCGAGAAAGCGATGCTTGATCGCCAGATCGTCGAGCGAGCCCTCGGCCAGCTGGCGGGTGATCGAGTCGATCTCGCCGCTGATCTTGCCGAGGCTGTCGGTCAGCTGCTGGTCGGGGGTGCCCCCCATCCGCACCTCGCGGCGCAACTGCACCGGGATGCGGCGATAGCTGTCGATCATCTCGGGCAATTGCTCGCCCACCAGCGCGCGGATTTCGCGCGCCTTGGGATGCTGCTGGTCGAGCCCGTCGAGCTGCAGCCCGAGCCCGTCGAGCTGGACCCCGATCTGGTCGACCAGGGTAACGGCGGGCGGGGGCAGCGCCGGGCGCTGCGCCTCGAGCCACAATTCGGTGCGGCTGACCATCTGCTGGACATCGCCCTTGTTGATGTCCGCGCGCCTGGGAGTCTTCATCCTGGGAAACTTGCCCAGCACGGCGATCGCGACCACGCTGGCAAGCACCAGCGTCATCACCCCCGCAAAGCCGATGCCGTCGAGCACCATGCCGAGCACGCCCGCCGCCACCCAGATCGCGAACAGCGCGATGACGATGTTGCGGATCTTGGCGATCCAGTGCTTTTGCTTGGCCGCCGCCGAACCCTTGCCGATCGACACCGCGCGCCGGTGGCGCCCGCCCGAACGGTTGTCGTCGCGCAAAATTCGGGCTTCCTCGATCAGCCGGTCGCTGTTGCGGGTCAGATCGCTCAAGAGGTCTCTCCCGCGCTCAATCTTCGATGCTCAGCAGGCTCGATTCCGAGACCTGCTTCTGCGCCTGGGCCTGGCCTTCGGCGCGCGCGATATAGCCCTTCGACTTCTCCATCTCGTCGGAGAGCACATTGACCGTCTGCTTCATCGAATCGAGCGCGCGCAGCTTGAACTGGTCGACCTCGTCCATCGTGTCGTAGATGTTCTGGAAGGCGCGCTGGAGCGTCTCGAGCGGGATGGTGCTGGCCGCGGCCTGTTCGTGGATCTTGCCGGTCTGGTCGCGCAGCATGGTGCTGGTGGAATCGATGATGCCTGCGGTGGTCTCGTTGAGCGCGGTGATCTGGCCCAGCACCAGCCGCTGGTTGGTCATCGCCTCGGCCACCGTCACCGCGGTGCGCAGCGCGCCCACGGTGGTGGTGCTGGCGCGATCGACGCCCTTGACCAGCTCGACATTGTTCTTCTTCACAAGGTCGAGCGCGAGATAGCCCTGCACGCTGACCGCCATCTGCGTGAGCAGGTCCTGCGTGCGCTGGCGGACAT
>JAHJWA010000201.1 GCA_018828205.1 Alphaproteobacteria bacterium | reverse complement strand
TGGCCCCGCCGCCCAAGGATCATGGTCTCGCCAGAATTTGTCGCCGTGCTTCGTTGGCGATCGGATGCAGGAAGGCGGCTACGTCGAGATTACCGACGAGACTGTAGCCCATGCCGTTGTCGGCCCAGGCATATCCGATTGTGTCGCCTTCGCAATGTCGCGCCATGGGCGCATTCTCGTCGCGTCGAACCATCGGACGCATCATCATGGCGATGCGCGTGCCCTCCGCGTCATCATACATGAGCAGGCCCGCGGGGCCGTTCTGGGTGGCAACGACGCGGCCGCCCATGAAACGATAGCCGGCTCCAGACAGGTCCGGCAACGAAACCGGATTCGAGAGACGCTTCTCGAACCAGCCGACCAATGCGTCGCTGTCCGCCGCCGCGATCTCGACGGGACGGCCACCATCCGGACTGAAGACCGCATAGGCATAGGAGGCTTCCTGAGCGAGCGCATCGATCCCGGCGGGGCTGTCCATTCCCACTCCGCGAAGCACCCAGCCGCTGCCTCCTCCGGCCATCAGGAGGAGGCACGCTGCCGCGGCTCCCTGCCAGGCGGAGCGGTTCGGTCGTTGGCGGGACGCCACCAGATTGCCAAGATTGAGGTTCGGCGGCACCGGCTCGGCCGCAATGGGGCCGAGCGCCGCGCGCAGCGCTTCGCGCTGTGCGGCGAACCGCGCATAGCGTTCGGCGACATCGGGATTGCTGTCGAGATAGGATTCCAGCTCCGCGCGGCGGCCATCGGACAATGCCCCGTCCACAAAGGCTTGAAGATCGTCTTCCGAGATCGGTCGGCTCATTTGACGCTCCTCAGCACAATCCCGGCTGTCGCCGATCTGTCCGGACCATCCTCGATCATTTGGGCCAGCCGGTGACGGGCCCGGGAAAGCCGGGACATTACCGTCCCTATCGGAATGCCCAGCACCGACGCCGTCTCCGCATAGGAAAGGTCCTCGACCGAGACGAGCAGCAACACGCTGCGCTGGTCTTCGGGCAGCGACGCAAGCGCATCGACAATCGCCCGATGATGCAGCCGGTCCTCCTGCGCGGGCGCGGTCGCGAATACGGCTTCATCGACGTCCTCCACCGTGACGTGAACTCCGCGGCGGCCCGCCTGCTTGAGCCGGTTGATCGCAAGATTATGCAGAATGGTGAAGACCCATGTTCGCGTGTTGCCATCGGTTCGGCGCTGGTGCCAACGGCTGATTACGCGCTCGAGGCAATCCTGCACCAGATCGTCTGCTGCGCTCTGATCGCGTAGCAGACTGCGCGCGTAGCGTCGCAGCGAAGGGATCAACGGTTCGACAAGAGCCATCATATCCTGCATGGTCTTCTCCCGACCGATACGCCGTCATGACGCGAGTGATTGCACCTGAACCGGCGGCCCATATTCGGTCGCGGTGCCCGGCACGATCACGAGGAAGCGCGATCGATCGCCCGATGCGTCGCGCACAACCTGTCGGATTGGCCCTACCGCATTGACCACAGCGGAGCCAGCCGGGTTTGTGGTGAAGCTCGCCAGCGGCTCGATCGCGCCGCTGCCATCGGGCTGCTCCGCCAGCGCCAGAACATAGGGCTTGCGCGGGTCCAGCCCGGCGACCGCCGCCTGCAGCACCTGGGTCAATCCCTGGTCGAAGAGAGCCACGCTCGTCGACGGCGGACCCGGCGATGGCCCGACGCTGTCGAGCGTGAGATGAACGGCTTGCGCGGCGAGGCCGAGCGGCGTCAGCCCCGCTGTTCCTGCCCCCGATGTCACGGCATTGGGCACGTAGACGACGGCCTGAGGCGCCTGCCCCACCGGAATTTCCGCGATCACGCGATTGCTCGTGGTGTCGATCGCGGCGATCACGTCGGCGTTTTCCAAGCCGACATAGATGCGGCTGCCGTCACCCGAAGGCCAGAGGCCATGTGGCAGCTTACCGACAGGGATCGTCGCGACTTGCGCGAAGCTGTCGGTGCGGAAGACCTTGACGAGGTTGAGCCCCCCGACGGTGACATAGGCGAAGGTGCCGGCCGCCGTGCGCGCGAAATTGACATGGTTGGTGAGCGGGCCGGTGTCGATCGTGCGG
>JAHJWA010000200.1 GCA_018828205.1 Alphaproteobacteria bacterium | reverse complement strand
TGCCGCCGTCGCCGGATCGCGGCATTGTCCTCGGTCGGACGCGAATCCTTTACCTGGCTGTCGTCATGGGCGCAAAAGGGACAACGCATTCAGGAGGTTATTTCTTGATCCTGGTGTAGAATGCATAGCCCGCACCCGCGATCAGGCCCAGCGGCAGGCTCACCACGGGCAGCAGCGCGCCGGCAACCGCGCCGATGGCGGCACCGGTCAGCACGGGCTTGGTCGAGGGATGGCTCAAGCCCTCCTTGGCCATGCCGGAAATCTCGCTCTTAGCGGTTTCGACCCAGTCGGGATCGTTCGGATTGCGTTCGGTCATCGTGTTACATCCCTGGATAGACGGGGAAGGCCTTGCACAGCGCGCTCACCCGGCTGCGCACGCTTTCCTCGATGCGCTCATCGCCCTCAGGGCCGCTGCTGGCAAGCCCGTCGACGACCTCGGCGATCAATTTGCCGATGGTGCGGAACTCCTCGGTGCCGAACCCCCGCGTCGTCCCGGCGGGCGTGCCGAGGCGGACGCCGCTGGTGACGAAGGGGTTGCGGGTGTCGAAGGGAATGCCGTTCTTGTTGCAGGTGAGCCAGGCGCGGTCGAGCCCGGTCTCGGCCGCCTTGCCGGTGACGTCCTTGGCGCTGAGATCGACCAGCATCGAATGGTTGTCGGTGCCGCCCGAGACGACGCGCAACCCGTGCTCCTCGAGGCTGGCCGCCAGCGCGCGGGCGTTGTCGACCACCCGCTGTGCATAATCGCCGAATTCGGGACGCAGCGCCTCGCGGAAGGCCACCGCCTTGGCGGCGACGACATGCATGAGCGGGCCGCCCTGCATGCCGGGAAACACCGCCATGTTGATCGGCTTGGTCAGCGCCTCGTCGTTCCACAGGATCACCCCCGAGCGCGGCCCGCGCAAGGATTTGTGGGTGGTGGTGGTGACGACATGTGCATGGGGCACGGGATTGGGATGCGCGCCGCCCGCGACCAGCCCGGAAATATGGCTCATATCGACCAGCAGATAGGCGCCCACCTCGTCGGCGATTTCTCGGAACCGCTGCCAGTCCCAGATGCGCGAATAGGCGGTGCCGCCGGCGATGATCAGCTTGGGGCGATGCTCGCGCGCGGTGGCCGCGACCGCATCCATGTCGATCAGCTCGTCTTCCTGGCGCACGCCGTAGGAGACCGGGTTGAACCATTTGCCGCTCATATTGACCGGCGAGCCATGGGTGAGATGTCCGCCCGAATTGAGGTCGAGCCCCATGAAAGTGTCGCCCGGCTCGAGCAGCGCGAGGAACACCGCCTGGTTCATCTGGCTGCCGCTGTTGGGCTGGACGTTGGCGAACTGGCAGCCGAACAGTTCCTTGGCGCGCTCGATCGCCAGCGTCTCGACGACATCGGCATAGTCGCAGCCGCCGTAATAGCGCTTGCCCGGATAGCCCTCGGCATATTTGTTGGTGAAGACGCTGCCGGTGGCCTCGAGCACCGCGCGGCTGGCGATGTTCTCGCTCGCGATCAGCTCGATCTTGTCCTGCTGGCGCGCCAGCTCGTTGCGGATCGCCTCGTGGATCTGTGGATCCGCCACGGCGAGGGTGTCGTGCCAGAAGCCGTCCATCGGCGCGCTGGTGGTGGAAACGGGGGGAGCGGGCTGGGTGCTCATGAGAAATCCTCGATCTGGGGGTCGGAGAGCTTGTCGACGCGGCGCTGGTGGCGGCCGCCGGCGAATTCGGTAGCCAGGAAAGCGGCGACGCAGGCCTTGGCCATGTCGCCTCCCGTCAGCCGCGCCCCGAGCGCGAGACAATTGGCGTCGTTGTGTTCGCGCGCCAGCGCGGCGGACAGTGGTTCGGAAACCAGCGCGCAGCGTACGCCGGGGTGGCGGTTGACCGAGATCGAGATCCCGATCCCCGAGCCGCACAGCGCGATCCCGCGCACGGCCGTGCCATCGGCGACGACATTCGCCAAGCTATAGCCGAAATCGGGGTAGTCGACGCTATCGGGCGAGTAGGGGCCAAGGTCCGCGACTTCGTGGCCCTGTTCGATCAGCCAGTCGCGCAATTCGCCCTTGAGGTCGAGCGCGGCGTGATCGGATGCGATGGCTATCTTCATGCTCGAGCGCATAGGGGCCGATGCCTCTGCGCGCCACCGGAAATGCAGCTTTGGTGGGACCGTTCTAGAAGGGAAGCGCGCTTGGCCTTGCGATGGATCGGCCTCGGCGGGGGACAGGCTGTGGTTCGCGCGGAAACCCCTGCAGCGCTCGCCGGTTTATCGACGAGACGCATTTCTGATCCAAAGCACGAAGGAGTTGACCATGCGGAAATTGGGAATTTTCATCGGGGCCCTGACCATAGGCTTGGCCGCAACGCCGGCATTGGCGGATGATCGCGCGCCGACGGACGAAGAACGCGCAGCGATCGAGCAAATCCTGAGCGCTGAGGGTTTCGTCGGCTGGGACGAGATCGAGTTCGACGACGATGGATATTGGGAAGTCGACGATGCCCGGACTTCGGACGGTCGTCAGTACGATCTCAAGCTCGCAGCGGAAACCTACGAGATCGTCGAACGCGACCTCGAGGACTGATCCTCGCGCAAATCGATCGACCGAACCGTCGCAAGGCAAGGCCCCGCCGGTTGGGGGGGCTGTTCTTTAGCTGGGGGTGACGGGGACGGGGACGGGCTCGGCAGAGAGCGCCAGCCTGGCTTCCGCCATCGCGGAAATGATCTGGCCGTGGGTGTAGGGCTTGGAAACCGTCGGCGTCCCTGCGAATTCCGGGGGATGCGAGGTATCGCCGTAGCCCGTCGCAAAGACGAAGGGGATGCCGAGCGCGCGCAGTCGCTGGCCGATGCCGTAGCTTTTTTCTCCGTGTACGTTGACGTCGAGCACCGCGAGCGCGATCCCTCCCGCGTCGATCCGGGCTTCCGCTTCGCCCAGAGTCGCCGCCATGACGACATTCGCGCCATCGGCGACCAGCATGTCCTCGAGCGCGAAAGCGATGATCGCCTCGTCCTCGAGCAGAAGAATGGTGTTGCAGGCTTCGATCATATCTCTCCCTTGATGTGACAATGGAGACCGCT
>JAHJWA010000199.1 GCA_018828205.1 Alphaproteobacteria bacterium | reverse complement strand
TCTTCGCCCACCGCCTTGACGCGCTTGGTGCCGTTGATCGTCTCGATCGCGACCACCGATGGCTCGTTGAGAACGATGCCCTGACCTTCGACATAGACCAGCGTATTGGCCGTACCGAGGTCGATCGCCATGTTCTGCGAGCCGAACTTGAAGAGGTTGTTCCAGAAACCCATTGCTACCCGATTCCGATTTTCGATGAGGGCTTTACGAGCCGAGCTTGCGACCGTTCCGACCCGATTGTGACAGCGGAACAACTCCCTTAGCGAAGCACCTGTGCAATTGCCAAAACATTCGCGCCGGTTTGGCGGGGAAATCTGTGCGTCCTGGCTCGAATTCCGGGCGGTTCGCGGCTAGGCCCCCGAACCAACCGAGAGCCTGCCATGCCGATCATCCGCCGCCTTCCCGAACACCTCGTCAACCGCATCGCCGCGGGCGAGGTGGTCGAGCGTCCGGCCGCCGCGCTGAAAGAGCTGGTCGAGAATGCGGTCGATGCCGGCGCCACGCGGATCGCGGTCAGGCTGGTCGAGGGCGGGCTGGGTTCGCTCGAGGTCACCGACGACGGCTGCGCGATGACCCCGGAGGAGATGACGCTCGCGCTCGAGCGGCACGCGACGTCGAAGCTCCCCGATGAGGCGATCGAACAGGTCGCGACGCTGGGCTTTCGCGGCGAGGCGCTGCCCTCGATCGCCAGCGTGGCGCGTTTCACGCTGGAGAGCCGCCCGCATGGCGCCGAACAGGGCTGGAAGCGCGTGGTCGATCACGGCGCGCTGGTTTCCGAGGGCCCTGCCGCGCTCCCGCCGGGCACCAGGGTGCGGGTCGAGCAGGTGTTCGCGCGCATCCCCGCGCGGCGCAAGTTCCTGCGCACCGCGCGCAGCGAATACGCCGCCAGCCTCGACGTGGTCCGCCGCTTGGCGATGGCGCGGCCCGAGATCGCCTTCACGCTCGATCACGGCGAGCGCCGCGTGCTCGCGCTGCAGTCCGGCGAGGCGCTGGTCGACCGGGTGGCGCAGATCGTCGGGCGCGAATTGAAGGACAATGGCGTCGCCATCGATCTGGAGCGGCACGGCATGCGACTGACCGGGGTCGCCGGGCTGCCCACCTACAACCGCGGGATCGCCGATCACCAATATCTCTTCGTCAACGGCCGTCCGGTGAAGGACCGCCTGCTGACCGGGGCGGTGCGCGGCGCCTATTCGGACATGCTCGCGCGCGACCGCCATGCGGTGCTGGCACTGTTTCTCGAGATCCCGCCCGAGGATGTCGATGTCAACGTCCACCCCGCCAAGACCGAGGTTCGCTTCCGCGATGCGCAAGGGGTGCGCGGCTTCATCGTTTCGGGGTTGCGCCAGGCGCTCGCAACCGGCGACCGCCGCAGCGCGCAATCGCCCGACGCCGCGGCGATGGAGCGCTGGCAGCGCGAGCGCGACGAACCTGCGCCCGCATTGCGCTCGATCTTCGAGGACCGCGACTGGTCGCGGCCCTCCTCCGGCGTCGCCGAAGCCGGGACGAGCCCCTGGCGCGCCTGCGAAACGGGCGAAATGGCCCAGCCCCAGGGCAGGGCGGAGCAGTCCGAGCCGCTCGCCCCCGAGGAACGCGCCTATCCGCTCGGGATCGCGCGCGGGCAGGTTGCCAGCACCTATATCGTCGCTGAGGCGGCGGACGGGCTGGTGCTGGTCGACCAGCACGCCGCGCACGAGCGGCTGGTGCTCGAACGATTGCGCGCCGCCGGGGCGGGCGAGGCCGCCGCGCGCAGCCAGGCGCTGCTGATGCCCGATGTGGTCGAATTGGAAGAACCCGCCTGCGACCGGCTCGAGGAGGCTGCCGAGCGGCTAGCGCAATTGGGCCTCGCGATCGAGCGCTTCGGCCCGACCGCGATGCTGGTCCGCGCGCTGCCGCATTCGCTGCGCAACGGCGACCCCGAGAAGCTGCTGCGCGATATCGAGGCATGGCCGACCAGCTTCGATCATCTCGACGATCCCGCGCAAATGGCCGTCCGCACGCTTGAGGCGCATTGTGATCGCGGCGTGGGATCTGTGGGCATCGGATTGTTCGCTCATCCAGATATCCTATCCCCCTGGAGAGGATATTGTAACGAGCCTGCCGCCGGCGTCGCCTCAACCCCATGATCGTCGATAAGCCGTCGGCGTCGTCCCGAGCCAGCGCTTGAACATGGCGGTGAGAGAAGCCTGCCTTTCAAATCCCAGCGACGACGCCACCGTGCCGATCTCGTAGCCTTGGACCATCTTTCAGACGCCGCCGTCGCATGGTGGCTGGCTACTTTCTCGTTGCCACGCCAGCG
>JAHJWA010000198.1 GCA_018828205.1 Alphaproteobacteria bacterium | reverse complement strand
TTCGACAATCTGCTCGAATCCTACGCCCGCGAGGTCGAGAAGATCGGCAATATCCGCGTCGCCGTGCTCGATCCCGGCGCCACGCGCACCGCGATGCGCGCCAAGGCCTATCCCGGCGAGGATCCCAAGACGGTCAAGCAGCCGGGCGTGGTCGCGAGCCGGATCGTCGAGCTGGTGGTTAACGGCTACGACACACCCCACCGCGAGAGGGTCGCGGAGCCCGATTAACCAATCGCGCTACCGGTTTGGCAATCAACTTCGCCGACAACCTCCGCACTCGAGGGCGGCTCTATCCGCCGCCCTCGCCCTTTGCGGATCGGGACCGGCTGCCATGACGACCAGAGCTTTCGAGGACAGCTACCAGCGCGCTGCGCAGGAGGATCGCTGCGGCCCTCGTACGCGGCTCGCCATTCCCGCCCAGCTGCGCGCTTCGGGCGGACGCGGTTTTCGCACCACCGTGCAGGATCTGTCGATCTCGGGCTTCTCCGCCGCGGCGATCAACCGGATGCACGAGGGCCAGCTGTGCTGGCTGACCATGCCCGGCCTGGCTTCGCTGCCCGCACAGGTGATCTGGTGGGAGGATTGCACCGTCGGCTGCGCCTTCACCGAACTGCTCAGCCCGATCGTCCATAGCGACATCGTCGCGCGGTATGGCGGCGACGGAGGCTGATCCCCGCCGCCGCTTTGTCTTCTCAGTCGAGCTCAGCCAGGCTGGCGGCGATCCCCAGCCACTGCCGCCGCAGATCGCTGCTGGTGGCGGTCGGCCAATTGCTGACCACCGCGACCACCAGATCGCTGTCGGGCACCAGCGTGATCGACTGACCGAAAATCCCCTGAGCGCCGAAATTGCCACCGGGATAGGTCCACCACTGATAGCCATAGCCGAAGCCCTGCCCGCCGAAATCGACCTGCTGCGCGCCCGCTTTCGCGAACCAGCCCTCGGGCACGACCTCGCCGCCGCCCTCGAGCACGAACTGGCCGAAGCGCGCATAATCCGCGAGCCGCAGCGACAGGCAGCAGCCACCGACATTGCCGCCGCGCGGATCGGTCATCCAGAACATATCGCCCGCAAAGCCCGCGGGATCGACGATGTTCTGCTTGGCATAGGCGGCGAGCGGCATGCCTACGGCGTTCTCGACCAGCAGCCCGAGCAGATTGGTCTCGCCGGTCTTGTAGACCCATTTCTCGCCCGGAGGGGCCTCGCGCGGCAGCGCCTTCATCTGCGCGACGATGGCATCGGGACCGTATTCGAGCACAAAGCGGTTGAGCTGCGCGACATCGCTTGCGGGGTCGGTGTAATCCTCGTTCCACGCGACCCCCGAGGTCATGGTGGCCAGCTGGCGCACCGATACCTCGTCATAGGCGGAGCCGACGAGCCCGGGCACATAGCGGGTCACCGGATCGTCGAGGCTGGCGATATGGCCATCGCGCAGCGCCGCGCCGAGCAAGGTCGAGGTGAAGCTCTTGGCGACCGAGAAGCTGGTCCAGCGCTGTTCGGGGCCGAAGCCGGCGGCATAATCCTCGAAGCGGATCTCGCCATCCTGCAGCACCATCACGCCGACCGCATTGCTGGCTTCCATCGCGGCGCGGATCTCGGCAGCGAGCGCGGGTGGCAGCGGCGCGCCTTCGGGCAGCGCGCGGGGGCTGGGATCGGCGGCGACCTCATGGCCCGCGAACCAGCTCTCCATGTCGCGGAACCGCGCCGAACGCATCGCCTCGTCCCAGAACAGCACCTGCAGTTCCTCGGGCGCGGGCTCGGTGGCGGGCATCCGCAGCACCGCGGCATCGGTCGGGGCCAGCATCGCATCGCTGGCGGGCGCCGGACCGGTCTCCACCGTGGCGCAGGAGGCCAGCAGCAGCGCCGCCAGCCCGCTCGAAATCATCCGCTTCCTCATCGATTCTCTCCCTCGTTCTCGTTGATCAGAGTGACCTGATGGACATCGATCCCGCCCCCGCGGAACCCGCCCTCGCAATACATCAGGTAATAGCGCCACAGCTCGACGAAGTGCCGGTCGAACCCTGCGGGCAGACGGTCTTCGGCGACGGCGGAATCGAAATTCGTCCGCCAGAGCTTCAGCGTCTCGGCGTAATCGCCCCCGAAATCCGCCTGATCGCTCCAGCGCAGCCCGCGCTGCTCCGCCAGCCGCCTAAACTCGCTGGTGCGGATCAGCAGCCCGCCGGGGAAGACATAGGCCTGGATGAAATCGGCGCTCGCCGCATAGGCGTCGAACAGATCGTCGCGCATGGAGATATATTGGATCGCCGCGCGGCCGCCGGGCTTCAGATTGCGCGCGAGGCAGTCCATGAAGGTCGGCCAGTATTCGCGCCCCAGCGCCTCGACCATTTCGACGCTGACCACCGCGTCGTAGCGCCCGTCGGTGTCGCGGTAGTCCTGCATCCGGAAATCGACCCCGCCGGGATGCTCCGCGCGCGCCCAGTCGAGCTGTTCGGCGGAGAGGCTGATCGCGGTCACCTGCGCGCCGCGGCTCGCCAGATGCCCAGCGAGGCTGCCCCAGCCGCAGCCGATCTCGAGCACCTGTTCGGCCCTGCCGAGTCGCTGCTCCAGCGCGGTCCACTTGCGCCGCTGCCCTGCCTCGAGATCGCCATCCTCCAGCGACACCCCGGAGGAATAGCTCATCGTCGGGTCGAGCCACTGGGCGTAGAAATCATTGCCGAGGTCGTAATGCGCCGAAATGTTCTTCTGCGCCCCGGCATGGGTGTTGCGGTTGACCAGATGCGCCAGCCTGAGCGCGTGGCGGAACGGCCCCTTGGCGCGGCCGGTGTCGCCCAGCCGCTCGGCGTGCTGCATGAACAAAGCGAACAGCGGCACCGGATCGGGGCTCCACCATTCGCCCGCCTCCCAGGCCTGGTACCAGCCGACCGAACCGTTCGAAGCCAGCCGCACCAGCGCGTTCCAGCTGCGCAGCTCGACGTTGCATTCGAAACCCGGCGCGCGACCGCCCAAAACATGCGGCGTGCCATCGGGGAGCGTCCCGTGGATCGTCCCCTCGGTCAGCGCGGCGTCGATCCGGTCGAGCAATTTGCCCAGCGCGGGAGCCATCAGCCGCGCGAGCAGGCCGGGCCTGCGCGCGAAGCGCTGCGCGCCTGCGAGAAGCCCCTGCCCCCGACCGCCTCGCTGCGGTGCGCCATTCCCCCGGGTCGTCTGCATGTCCATTGCCGGGTCCTATCGCGCGGCGCGGCGCGACAGGCAAGCTACTCGCCCCTGCTGTCCCGATATGCCTCGAGCGCCCGCTCGCGTGCCGCCTTGTGCTCGATCATCCGCGCGGGATATCGGCCGCGCCTGTTCTCGGGTGGGTCGTGGATATCGGCATCCGACAGCCGCGCCAGCTCGGGGACGAATTCGCGGATGTAATCGCCCGCGACGAATTTTTCGCTCTGCGTCAGCGGCGCCATGATCCGGACGAACATGTTGCTGTCGACCCCGGTGCCCGAAATCCACTGCCAGTTGACGCCGTTGTTGCCGTAATCGGCATCTACCAGGCAATCCCAGTACCATTGCTCGCCGTGGCGCCAGTCGATCAGCAGGTGCTTCACCAGGAAGCTGGCCGCGATCATCCGGACGCGGTTGTGCATCCAGCCGGTGCGCCACAGCTGGCGCATCCCGGCATCGACCACCGGATAACCGGTCATCCCGCGCTGCCACGCCTGCAGATCGTTGGCCGCAGCCTCGTCGCTCCCGGGGGCGCGCCAGACCGCGCCATAGCCCTCGCGATAGCTCTCGCGGCCATAGTCGGGGAATTGGTCGATCACGTTCTGCGCATAGTCGCGCCAGATCAGTTCCTTGGCGAAGGTCTGCCAGCCCTGCCCGCGCCGCCCCTTGAGCGCGTGCCAGACCTGCGCGGGGCTGATCTCGCCCCAGTGGAGATGCGGAGACAACCGGCTGGAACCGTCCTCGGAGGGGAGGTTGCGCGCCCCGTCGTACTCCGCGAGCGACTCGCTCCATTGCGCCAGCCGCTCCTGCGCAGCGCCTTCACCGATGTGCCAGAAGTCGCGGATCCCCCCCGCCCAGTCGGGGTCGGTCGGAAGCAAGTTCCAATCGTCCAGATCGTCGCTTTCGGGCCATGCCTCGGGCGAGGAGATCGTCCCGGGCTCGCCCAGCGTGTCGCGTGGCGGCATCCGCTCGAGCAGCGACTTCGAGAATGGGGTGTAGATCTTGTAGGGATCGCCCGATCCGGTGGTCACCGCACCCGGCGGGAGCAGGTAATTGCCGTCGTAGAGCTCGAGCGCGGCATCCTCGCCCAGCGCATCGCGTAACTCGTCCTCGGCCTCCTTCCACCAAGGCTCGTAATGGCGGATGGCGTGGACGCAGCGCGCCCCGGTCTGCGCGGCGATGGCGGCGAGAATCTGCGGCGCATCGCCGCGGCGCAGAACGATCCGCGAATGCCGCGAACCGAAACTGCGCGCGAGGCTGTCGAGCGAGTGATGCAGCCAAACCCGCGCCGCACCGCCATAGGCGTGATCGCCCGCGCGGGCTTCGTCGAGCACGAACACCGGGATCACCGGCCCGGCCTGCGCGGCGGCATGCAGCGCGGGCTGGTCCGCGAGGCGAAGGTCGCGCCGCAGCCAGACGATCTGCGGCGCGCTCATGGCGCGGTGCGCACCTGCGGACAGGCCCCGGCTGGAATCTGCACCGAAAAGCGGTCGCCCGCCCTGGGATCGGAGAAGCGCGCGTCGCGCAGCCACAGCGTGCCGTCCTCGCGCGGTTCGACGAAGGGAGTCCGCGACCAAAACAGGAAGGCGTCGATATCCCTGCTGTCGCGCCGGGCTTGGGTGAAATCGCAGCCATCGAGCGGCACCCCGGCGAGCGTGCGCCGATCGGTCATATAGAGCCCGTTGCCTCCGGAGATCATCTCGCGAGCGAGCGAAAAGAAGGGCGGCGGGCTGGCGATCACCACCTCGGTCCCGACAGGGCTACTTACGAGCGCCGCCTCGGCGCGCGCG
>JAHJWA010000197.1 GCA_018828205.1 Alphaproteobacteria bacterium | reverse complement strand
TCGGGCAGGAGCGTGAGCGCCATCAGCCCCAGCACCGCGATCACCGCCAGCCCGGCGCGGCGCAGCGCCTTCTTCTCCTGCTGGTCGAGCGGCGAGATCTTGGTGTCGAGCAGCTCGGGCTCGGCGCGCGAGCTGTCGAATGTGCCCAGCTTGGGCTCGACGATATGGATGCTCACCAGCGCGCCGATGATGGTGACCATGAAGGTCGAGACGGCCATGAAATAATAGCTCGCGGTGGCGGCGACCGCGTAATCCGCGTCGATCAGCTGCGCGGCTTCCTCGGTGATGCCCGCGAGCAGCGGGTCGATCGTGCCGATCAGCAGGTTCGCCGAATAGCCCCCCGAGACCCCGGCGAAGGCCGCCGCCATCCCCGCCAGCGGGTGCCGCCCGAGCGAGTGATAGACCGCGCCCGCGAGCGGGATCAGCACCACATAGCCGAGCTCGGAGGCGGTGTTCGAGATCACCCCCGCGAAGACGATCGCCAGCGTCACCATCTTGGGCGAGGCGCCCAGCACCACGCCGCGCACCGCGGCCGAGAGCACGCCCGATTTCTCCGCCACCCCGATCCCGAGCATCGCCACCAGCACCACGCCGAGCGGCGCGAAACCGGTGAAATTGGTCACCAGCCCGGTGAAGATGCGGCGGATCCCCTCGGCATCCATCAGGCTGACCGCGCGGATCATCCCGTCCTCGGCCCGGCCCGAGGCGCCCGCGGGGCGCGGATCGACCACCGCCAGATCCATCCAGGCGAACAGGCCCGAGAGCAGCACCATGCCCAGGGCCAGGATCGCGAACAGCGTCACCGGATGCGGCAGGAGGTTGCCCAGCCACTCGACCCCGTCGAGAAAGCGGGTGAAGGCGTTGCGGCGAGCGGGCCGGTCGGCGGGGAGCGCGGGCTCCTCAGTCGGCTGGGGAAATTCGGTCACCGCGGCGCCCTAGCGGCAGCCGCAGGGCGGGGGCAAGCCCGCAATCCTCCCGGCTTCTGCCAGGGCACCGCGGCTAGGCGCGCGCGCCCCCGGTGGCGCGGCGGCGCGACAATTCGCGCGCATATTCCTGCAGATCGGGGATCTCGTCCATCTCGTCGACGATCTCGAAGCCGAAGATGGTCTCGAGCACGTCCTCGAGCGTCACCAGCCCGCGGAAGGTGCCGTATTCGTCGATCACCATCAGGATATGATCGTGCTGCGAGATCATCCGGTGGAACAGCTTGTCGACCGGCACCTCGTCGAGGACGTTGGGCAGCGGGCGGACCAGCGGCTGCAGGCTGGCATCGCCCGCGGGGTTGTCGTGCAGGCTGGAGAGCGCCTCGTGCTTGATGACGAAGCCGGTGATCTTGTCCGAATTCTCGTCGAACACCGGAATGCGGGTGTAGGGCACCTCGCTCATCCGGGCGGCGAAATCGCCGAGCGCGGTGTGCTGCGAGAGGCTGAACACCACGGTGCGCGGGGTCATCACATCGGCGGTCTTGACCGCGTGCAATTGCAGCAGATTGCGCAGGAAGCGGACCTCGCTGCTGTCGATCTGACCCGAGGCCTGGCCCAGATTGGCGATCGCCAGCAGATCGTCGCGGTGGCGCGGGATCGCGGCGGGCTTGCCCCAGGTGATCAACCGGGTGAGCTGGCGCGAGGCCCAGACCAGCGGCGCCAGCGCGGTGATCAGCAGCGGCAGCAGCCAGGCGGTGAAGGGGGCGATCTTTTCGGCGTAGCGCGCACCGATGGTCTTGGGGATGATCTCGGTGAAGATCAGCACCAGCAGCGTGAGCACCGCGGCGAAGATCGCCTCGCTGCCCGCGCCATAGACCTTGGCGTATTGCGCGCCCGCGCCCGCCGCGCCCATGGTGTGCGCGATGGTGTTGAGCGTCAGGATCGCCGCCAGCGGGCGCTCGATATCGTCCTTGAGCCGCTTGAGCTTGCCCGCCCAGCCCGCGCCGCGATCCTGCGCCGAACGCACGGTCGAGGGGGTGATCGTCAGCAGCGAGGCCTCGAGCAGCGAGCACAGGAACGACACCACCAGGGCCATGGCGACATAGAAGATAAGCAGGGTCATGGAGGTCGGTGGGCCTTAGGGAAAAGTGGCGGGAAGAGTGGCGATCGGGAACGGCGTCGATCGGGACGGGGGTGGCGGCGTGATCGCGCGCCCTAGCACCAAATCCGCACTTTTGCAGGCCTGCAGTTTCGCCGCGCCCGCCCGCGCGCCGGAAACCCCGGATCCCGGCGCCTGGCGTCCTATTCCGAGGCGGGGACCGCGGCGGCGTGGACAAAGGCGGGGGTTTGACTCACAGATCGTCCGAATGACCAGGCCCACCCCCCGGCATCCGGCCAGCGCATGGCCCGGAATCGCGAAACCGCTGCTGCTCGCGCTCTATCTGGCGTTCGATCACGCCGCGATCGGCGAGCGGGTGGCCTCGCTGGGTCCGTCGCCCGCGCTCGCCGCCTATGCGGTGCTCTACGCCGCGCTGGTGCTGGCGCTGGCGGCGGCGGCGCTGGCCCGGCCCGCGGCGCTGCGGATCGCGCTGGCAATGCTGCTCGCCGCGGGCTCGGTGATGCTGCAGAGCTACGAATGGACCACCGGCGCGCCGCTGGTCTACGACGCCTTCGAGACCATGGTCGACTCGCGCGGCGATGCCGGCCATGCGATGGCGCAGCACGGCGGGACGCTGCTGCGCGCGGGGCTGGCGGCGCTGGTGCTGTTCGCGGCGATTGCGCTGCCGCCCGGACGGTTGGCGCTCCCCTTCGGGCTGGGCTGGATCGTCCCGCTGCTGGCGGTGGCTTCGCTGGCGGGGCTGCTCTATCTGCGCGGCGGCGAGGGTGCGCGCGCGCTGCCCGCACCCTTCTCGCCGCTGGCGCAGGGCGCGATCAT
>JAHJWA010000196.1 GCA_018828205.1 Alphaproteobacteria bacterium | reverse complement strand
GTGCGCGTCGATTCGCAGCGCTTCGAGGAAGTGCGCCGCCGCGCCGAGGAAGCCGCGCGCCAGCGGATCGAGGAGGAGGAAGCGCGGATGCGCGAACGCTACGAGGCCGAACGCCAGCGGCTCGAGGAGCAGGCGCGCTAGCTGGGGGGCAACGAGAAGGAGCGCGTCATCCCAGCGAAGGCCGGGATCTGCTTCGGGTAGAGGACCGGGAGGCGAGCGATCCCAGCTTTCGCTGGGATGACGCGGGGGTCGCTAGGCCGCTTCCGCATCCACCATCAAGATGTTCATCACCGCGCTGGCGATCGGCTTGGTCTCGTCGTCCTGCCAGGCCTCGACGCTGATATTCGCGGTCCGGCGCCCCAGCTTGACGATCCGCGCCCGCGCGAAGCTGGGCCGCGTCCTGCCGCTGCGCAGGAACTGGACGGTGATGTTGATCGGCTTCATCTGCGCCACCCGCCCCGAGCGGGCGAGTTCGGCGCGCAGCGCGCCATAGCCGGCGGTCTCGAGCAAGCCGCTGATCGCGCCGCCATGCAGCGCGCCGGGGCGACCCTGCACCGCATCGCAGAATTCGACCCGCAGAACGGGCGCGTCGCTCTCCCACCGGTCGAGCGCGATGCCGAGCGAGCGGGCATAGGGAGTGACGATCTCGATATCGCGCGGATCAGCCACCGGGCAGCTCCACGGTCCGCGCATCGATCGACATGAAGACCGCCTGCATATGCGCCACCGGATCCTCGGCATCGCCATCATGCGCGATCCCGCGCACGAAGGCGGCCGAGCGGGTCAGGCGGTAGCATTGCGCGCGGCCGAAGACGCTCGAACGGGTGCGCGCAGGGCGGGTGTAGTCGACCCGCAGGTCGAGCGTGGCGATGGCGCGGAACTGGCCCATCCGGGTCCAGATCGCCAGCCCGCTGGCCATATCCATCAGGCTGATGATCGGGCCCGAGGCGAGCACCTCGCTGCCGTCCTCGCCCAGCAGGTCGTCGCGCCAAGGCAGTTCGAGCTCGGCCCAGTCCTCGCCGTGATCGCGATAGGCTAGCCCCAGCCAGCCGTTGTGCGACCGCGCCGTCAGGAACGGCGTCGCCTGCGCGGGATCGAAACGGGTCTGTTCGTCGGCCATCACCGCCCGCCCTGCCGCGCGTTGGGCGCGATTACAACGCCAAATCCTAATTGGTGAGCGTGTCGATCGCGCCTTGGAGGATGATCGCGGCGGCGTGGCTGTCGATCCGCTCGGCGCGCTTGGCGCGGCTCATGTCCTGCCCGATCATCGCCGCCTCGGCGCTGGCGGTGGACCAGCGCTCGTCCCACAGCAGCACGGGGAGCGCGAGCGCGGCGGCGAGATTGCGGGCATAGGCGCGGCTCGCCTGCGCGCGCGGGCCCTCGCCGCCGTCCATATTGCGCGGCAGACCGATCACCAGCCCCTTGATCGAGCGCTGCTGGACGAGCTCGCGCAGCTTGCCGCAATCGGCGGTGAACTTGCCCCGGGGCAGGGTTTTGCCCGCGGTGGCGAAGCGCCAGCCGGCGTCGCAGGTCGCCAGCCCGATCGTGCGGGTGCCGAGGTCGAGCCCGAGCAGCATCCCGCCATCGGGCAGAGCCTCGTCGAACGCGGCGGCGCTGTCGGTTACGAGGCTGCTTGCGTCCATGCTCGCACGCGCTCCAGCACGTCCTTCTGCACATTCGCCCAGAACAGCGGGATGTCGTAGACGTGGTAATTGTTGCCCGGGAGAACCCCTTCGCCAAGCTCGGGCGGGTCGCCGATCAGCAGCAAGCCCGAAGCGTCGCAGCGCGCCGGGACCGCGCCCGCGACCAGTTCGGCGCGGCTCAGGCCCTCGTCGGGAACCAGCGTGCCCAGGTTCTCGCTCGCGAGCGCCTCGCCGTTTGTCCCGCCGGTGATCGGATTGACGCACAGGATCGGCCCGTCGCCGCGCGGCTCGCCGTTGAAGCCCGGGGTGATGCTGTAGCGGCGCATCAGGAAATCGGGATCATTGTCGTCGGCAAAGCTCGACCAGCCCAGGATGCAGCCGACCTGCCCCGAGGCGGCGCAGGCGGGGAAGGGCAGCGCGGGCAGATCGTGCTCGACCGAGATCGGCCAGCCCGGGGCGTAGACCGCCGCGATCCGGCCTTCCAGAGCGCTCCCGTCGACCTCTTCCATCAGCAGCCGCAGGATATGCAGCGCGCCCTGGCTGTGCCCGGCCAGAACGATCGGCTTGGCCGGATCGGCGCTCTCGACGAAATAGCGGAAAGCGTCGCGGACATCGCGATAGGCGGCATCGATCGCCAGCTTGGCGGCGGGCCGGTCGGTCAGGAAAGCGCCCACCGCGGCCTGGCGGTATTTGGGTGCCCAGATCTCGTCGGCGCCATTGAAGGGGCTGGCGAGCCCGCGCAGGAAAATCCGCGCGCGCTGGTTGGTGGCGGCGTCGGTCAGGCTGGCGTTCCAGTCCCCGCCGGCCTGGATATAGCTGGTCGGGGAAACGAAGAAGACCGCGAAATCGGGCGTTGCGGCGGCCTCGACCGGGTCGGCGCGGCGGCTGCTGTCGGCCTCGAGCGCCGGCGGGGCTTCGCCCAGCGGGCGTTCGGCGGCGGGCGCTTCGGGTGAAGGTTCGCGGGTGGCCGGATCCTCGGGGGTCTCGGCGATGGCGGGCTGGTAGCGGGCCGGATCGTCGGTGCCGATTCCGGGGCGCGAATACCACATCCCGGGGTCCTGATAGGCGTTCTCGGCCAGCGCTTCCTGCTCGACGAATTCGCCGCGCGGGACGAAGGCGATCTCGGTCGCCTCGCGCGACCAGATCGACAGCGCGATCGCGCCAAGGATGATCAGGACGATGACGACGGCGATGAAATAGAGAAACTTACGCGCCATTCGTTTGAGCCTCTCGAGCGTCGTCTTTGGCGTCGTCCGCATCTGCGGCTTCGGCGCGGCGTTCCAGCGCGACCTTGATCATCGCCAGCAGCGGATCGGCGAGAAACAACCCGATGATCCCGAACAGGATGCCCATCACCAGCTGCGCCGCCAGCACCAGCGCGGGGGCCAGATCGACGGTTTTGCGGGCGATCATCGGGACGACGACGTAGCCGTCGAAGTTCTGGACGAAGAAATAGACGAAGGTGGTGTAGATCCCCATCTCGACCCCGCCGGAGAAGCCCACCAGCACCATCAGAATGCCCGAGATGATCGCGCCGAGATTGGGCACGAAGGCGAGCAGTCCGGTCAGGATCGCCAGCAGCGCCGCCATCGGGACCACGCCGATCCCGACCAGCGGGGCCACCACCGCCAGCATGACATAGGTGAACACCCCCTCGACGACCATTCCCAGCAGCCGCCCGGCCATCAGCCGGCGCAGCGTCTGCGCCATGCGGCTGACGGTGACGTAGAAGGACGCCCGCTGCGCGCGGGGCAGGGTCCATGCCACGCCGCGCTCGTAGAGCTGCGGTTCGAGCGCGACGTAAATGCCGATAATGAGAATCAGCGCCACGGTCGTCAATCCGCCCAGCAGCCCGCCCAGAGCGCGGGTCAGCGTGCCGATCCCGCTGGTAATTCCGCCGGCGTAGTTCTGCAGTTGGCCCTGGCTGACTTGGAACCCCTGCGCGCGCGCCCAGTCGATCAGTTCGCTCACCTGCTGTTCGACGATCGCGGGGAACATCGCCGCCTCGCGCGAAATCGTCGAGCCGGCGAAATAGCCCAGCCAGACCAGGAAGGCGACGGTCAGAACCAGCACGATCGCCACGCGCAGCGAGCGGGGGATCGGGAGGATTCGGCCCAGCAGCCTGGCGCCGCCGTCGATCATCGCCGCGAACACCAGCGCGCCGAAGATGACCAGCAGCGAGCGGGAGATATAGGCGGCCAGCACGATCCCGCCGACCACCATCGTCCAGACGAAGGCACGGCTGATCTCGTATCGCAGCCGGGGGTCGGAAATCCGCGACGGGCTGGTGCCGAGATCCTCCTGCGCCAGCTCGGCGGCCGTGGCGAGGGTGCCGTGGTCCCCGTTCTGTCCGCCTGCGGTCTGCGATGGCGCGGTCATGACGCTATTCGGCCCGCTCGGCGAGCGACGGACGCAGCGTCGACCAGGCGCGGTCGCCGCGCATCGAGCTGAACCAGCTCACCGGGTTGAGGCTGGTGGTGCCGTCGAGCGAGAAGGTGATGAATTCCGCGCGGCCGCCGATGTTCTCGAGCGGGACCGGGCCGCCGAGCCCTTGCGCGAAGATCTCGGCGCGGCTGTCGGCCGAATGGTCGCGATTGTCGCCCATCACGAAGACATGGCCCTCGGGAACGGTGATCTCGGCGTAATTGTCGAGATACTGGTCCTGGTGATCGATGATCAGATAGCTCGCGCCATTGGGCAGCGTCTCGCGCCGCACCGGGATTTCATAGACCGATTCGCCACCGGCCTCGCGCATCAGATAGGGCGCGAAATCGCCCATGCAGGGATCGCCATTGCACAGATGCTGATCGTAATCGGCGGATATCCGCAACGCCGGTTCCACTTCCTGCGGCACCGCATCGCCGTTGAGGATGATCCGCCCGTCGCGCACCGCAATCCGGTCGCCCGGCAGCGCGACCACGCGCTTGATGTAATCCTCGTCGCGGGTGGGATGGACCGGGATGACCACATCGCCATATTCGGGCGTGTCGCCCATCACCCGCCAGTCGCCGCGCGGCGCGAGGTGGAAGCTGATCGACGACCAGTTCCAGCCATAGGGATATTTGCTCACCACCAGCCGGTCGCCGACGAAAAGGTTCGGCAGCATCGAGGTGCTGGGGATGTAGAAGGGCTTGGCCACGAAACTGTGGAAGGCGAAGACCGCCAGCAGCATCAGCGCTAGCCCGCGCAGTTCGCCGAGCCAGTTGACGCTTTCGCCCTGCTTGTCGGCGGAGCGCTTGTTCGCGGAAGGTTCGGTCGCGGCGATGGTGTCGGAACTCATTTGGGCAGGGCCTCGATGACAACCAGGGCCTGCGCCCATGGGTGATCGTCGGTGAGGGTGAGATGAATATGCGCCTCATGGCCGGGCGGGACCATTTCCGCAAGCCGCTTCGCCGCCCCGCCCGAGAGCGCGAGAGTGGGCGCGCCCGAGGGGGCGTTGACCACGCCGATATCCTTCATGAACACCCCGCGCCGGAATCCCGTGCCGACCGCCTTGGAAAAGGCCTCCTTGGCGGCGAATCGCTTGGCATAAGTACCCGCGATGGTGAACGGGCGCCGCCGCGCCTTGGCGCGTTCGGTTTCGGTGAAGACGCGGTTCTCGAACCGCTCGCCGAAACGGTCGAGAGACGACTGGATTCGCTCGATATTGCACAGGTCCGAGCCCAGTCCGATGATCACCGCATCCCCCTCATCGGGCGTTATCCATCAGCTCGCGCATCCGGCGCACCGCGGCGTCCAGCCCGACGAACACCGCCTCGCCGACGAGATAATGGCCGATGTTGAGCTCGGCCAGCTGCGGGATGGCGGCGATCGGCTGGACGTTGTCGTAGGTGAGGCCGTGGCCGGCGTGCGGTTCGATGCCGTTCTTGGCGGCGAGCGCGGACATGTCGGCGATGCGGCGCAGTTCCCGGGCGCGGTGCTCACCGGTCGCATGCGCGTATTCGCCGGTGTGGAATTCGACCACCGGGACCCCGAGCCGCAGCGCCGCCTCGAGCTGGCGCTCCTCGGCCTCGATGAACAGGCTGACGCGGATGCCGTGGTCGAGCAGCCGCGCCACGATCGGCGCGAGACGGTTGTCCTGCCCGGCGGCATCGAGCCCGCCCTCGGTGGTGCGCTCCTCGCGCTTCTCGGGCACGATGCAGGCGGCGTGGGGCATATGCGCGAGCGCGATGGCGAGCATCTCCTCGGTCGCCGCCATCTCGAGATTGAGCGGCAGACCGGTGGCCTCCTGGATCCGCTTGAGGTCGCCGTCGCGGATATGGCGCCGGTCCTCGCGCAAATGCGCGGTGATCCCGTCGCCGCCGACCGCGGCGACGATCTGCGCCGCGCGCACCGGGTCGGGGTGATCGCCGCCGCGCGCGTTGCGGATGGTGGCGACGTGATCGATGTTGACGCCCAGCCGCAGCGGCGCCGGCTGCGGCAGCACCGGCGAGTGCGGATCGGGGCGGGGCGACTGGTTCAAACCTTGCGGCTTCCGGGCTTGGTGATCGGGATCGCCGCCAGTTCCTCGGGCAGTTCGTCGTCGGCGAAGGTCGGGAAATTGATATCGAGCAGGGCGAAGAAGGGGACCCCGAGATCGAGCGCATCGTCCGAACGATCGACCAGCGCGACCTCGGCGATCACCTCGCCGCCTTCGCGCGCCACGGCGGCGATCGCCTCGCGGCTCGAGAGGCCGGTGGTGACGACATCCTCGACCATCAGCACCTTCTGGCCCGGCTCGATCCTGAAGCCGCGGCGCAGGTGGAACTCGCCCTCGGGCCGCTCGAGAAAGACCGCGTCCTTCTCGAGGCAGCGCCCGACCTCATGGCCGATGATGAGCCCGCCCATCGCCGGGCTGACCACCAGATCGACCTGCGAGCGGATTTCGCGCGGCAGCTTCTGGCACAGTCCGCGCGCCAGCCGCGCGGCGCGATCCGGGTTCATCAGCACCCGCGCGCATTGGAGGTAATGCCCCGAATGGCGGCCCGAGGAGAGCAGGAAATGCCCTTCGAGCAGCGCTTCGCTGCTGCGGAAATCGGCGAGGATATTTTCATCGGTCATGTCGGCCGAGCACAAAGCGATTTGGCGGCGATTGCGCAAGAGACAAACGACCTTGCGCATTTTTTGCCCCCTTGTGCTTGAGGCGCAAGGAAAGCCTGCCTATAGGCCCACGCAACTCGGTCCATCGGGCGACTTGCGTCGTGCCTCGGGCCGGTATCCGTGGCGGTGATTCCGTCCGTGCCAGTGAAACGGGACAATATGTCGAGCATTCAAACTCTTGCCGCCCATCGCGGGGCTTTCCGGATCATCGCAGCCTTGCTTGCTGCGCTTGTGCTGACCTTCGGTTTTCAGGCCGCGAGCGCGCAATCGACCCTCGAAAGCGGCGATCTCGTCGCCCCTGTTCCGGCGGAGACGCCCTCTGCGGTGCTCGAACAGGTCGATCCTGCCGAAGCGGCCGACGTTGCCAATCCCGAGGCGGTTGCCGCCGGCGCCGATGCCTACACGCCGATGGCCCCGGTCGAGGGCAAGGGCATGCCGGTCGATGGCCTGATCGATATTCAGGACCAATTCTCCGAAACCGGTCGGACGGCTTACGGGCTCCACGTCGGTCTGGTCTGGATGATGGCGCTGATCAGCATCTTCGTGCTCGGCCTGCTGGTCTATGTGGTCGTGCGCTTCAACCGCAAGGCCAACCCGGTCCCGTCCAAGACCACGCACAACACGCTGATCGAGGTTCTCTGGACGGTGGTCCCGGTGCTGATCTTGGTCGGTATCGCGATCCCGTCGATCGGCCTGCTGGCCAAGCAGTATGAAGTCCCCGGCGAGGATGCGATCACCATCAAGGCGACCGGCTACCAGTGGTACTGGGGCTACAACTACCCCGACAATGGCGATTTCGAGATCATCTCGAACATGCTCGACGAGGAAGAAGCCGTCGCACGCGGCGAACCGGCGCAGCTCGCCGTGGACAACCGCTTGGTCGTCCCTGCGGGCGTCCCGCTCCGTCTTCAGGTCACCGCCGCCGACGTCATCCACAGCTTTGCCATTCCCTCGCTGTGGTTCAAGATCGACGCGGTTCCCGGGCGCCTGAACGAGCGGCTGCTCGAGATCGAGGAACCGGGCGTCTATTACGGCCAGTGTTCCGAGCTGTGCGGCGCGCGTCACGGTTACATGCCGATCGCGATCGAGGCTCTGCCGATGAACGAATGGCGCGCCTGGGTGCGGGCGCAGGGCGGCACCTTCGCCGAGGACGAAGCGGCTGCGGCCGCAGCGCCCGAAGGGGAGGCCGGCTTGCCGCCGCTGCAGACGCCCGAGAGCGCCGTACCAGGCGCTCCGGGGGCCGGCGCTCCGCCGACCGACGACACGTCGCCGACCACGTAATCAGACTTCCAGCGAACGAAGAGACCATCCATCATGGCCACCACAGCCAACGCATTCCAGGCCCATGCCGACGATCACGCGCATGACCATGCCGATCACAAGCCGGGCTTCTTCGCCCGCTGGTTCATGTCGACCAACCACAAGGACATCGGCACGCTCTACCTGATC
>JAHJWA010000022.1 GCA_018828205.1 Alphaproteobacteria bacterium | reverse complement strand
GTGATCATGCTGACCGCCGATGCCTTCGGCGTGCTGCCCCCGATCGCGCGGCTGACGCCGGACCAGGCGATGTATCACTTCCTCTCGGGTTACACCGCCAAGGTCGCGGGCACCGAGATCGGCGTGACCGAACCCCAGGCGACCTTCTCGACCTGTTTCGGCGCGCCCTTCATGCCGCGTCACCCCAGCGTCTACGGCAATCTGCTCAAGAAGCGGATCGCCGAGGGCGGGGCGCAGTGCTGGCTGGTCAACACCGGCTGGACCGGCGGCAAATACGGCACCGGCAAGCGGATGCCGATCAAGGCCACCCGCGCGCTGCTCAACGCCGCGCTCGACGGTTCGCTCAACGACGCGGAATTCCGCAAGGACCCCAATTTCGGCTTCGAAGTGCCGGTCTCGGTGCCCGCGCTGGACGAGGCCGGGCTCGACGCCGCCATCCTCGACCCGCGCACGACCTGGGACGACAAGGACGACTATGACCGCACGGCGCAGAAGCTGGTGCAGCTCTTCGTCGGCAATTTCGAGCCGTTTTCCGAGCATGTCGATCAGGGTGTGCGCGACGCCGCTCCGGCTGCCGCCTGAGGCAGGAATACCAGTTACCAGACCGGATGACCGGTTGGAGAGGAGACCCCCGCCCGGGCAACCGGAGCGGGGGTTTTCTTTGGTGAAGAGGAACGGCGGATCGGGTGCCCTCGCTCATAACCCGTCGAGCAGCTCGGTTTGATCAGCTTGACTGGGAAACAATGCGCACGTAGTTTCCTAGTCAACAAAAAAGGTGTTCATGCTCAAGCCCGCCGAACTCGATGCGCATATCGGCTTCCTTCTGCGCCAGGTGTCGAACGCCGTCTCGCAAGATTTCGCGCGGCGGCTGGCGGGGGAGAGGGTTACCGTCGCCGAATGGGTGGTGCTGCGCGCGCTGCACGACGAACCGGCGCTGGCGCCGTCCGCGCTGGCCGCGAGGCTCGGGCTGACGCGCGGGGCGATCAGCAAGCTGGCGGACAGGCTGATTGCCAAGCATTTGATCGTGCGGCGCGACGATCCGCAGGACGCGCGCGGGCAGTTGCTGGCGCTGTCACCCGAGGGGAGGGCGCTGGTGCCGGTGCTCGCCGACCACGCCGACCGCAACGATGCGGACTATTTCGACGTGCTGACCGCGCCCGAGCGCAGCGCGCTGACCGGTGCGCTGCGCAAGCTGATCGCGCGGCGCCGATTGCGCGCAACCCCCACCGATTGACTATGGGAAAGGAGAATGCCGTGAACCCCGACCAACTCGCCGCCGCGCGCGCCTGCCTCGCCGCCGCCTATGATGGCTCCATGTCCTTTCCGCAGATCCTCGGTCGCTTGATCGAATGCGGGTTCGAGGGGTATGCGGTCGATTACCGGCGCGGCGAGCAGGTATATTACCTACCCGATGGCTCCTCCACCGCGCTGCCGCTGCCGGATGCGCATGGTCCGGTTGCGGCGGCCTTCGATTCCGGCGCAATCGCCGCGCTGGTACGCTGGGCGCAGGCCGATGCTTCGGATTATTCTTATGGCGCATTCAGCGCGCGTGCCTGCGCTGCGGGATGCGCAGGCTATCTCGTTTCGTTCCCGGGGCGCCGGGTGTTGTATTACGGGCGCACCGTCGAGACGCATCTCGAGCTGTTCCCGCAACAGCACGACCCCGGGACCGAGCCTGCTCCCTAGCTTGCGGCGCTCTCGATATAGCGCCCGACATTCTTCGCCAGCACGTCGAGCGGGGCATTGCCGCCGAGCACCACCGCATCGTTGAAGGCCTTGAAATCATAGGCCCCGCCCAGTTCCGCCTCGGCGCGGGCGCGCTGGCGGACGATCTCGCTGTGGCCGACCTTATAGCCGCAGGCCTGGCCCGGCCAGCTGCAGTAGCGATCGACCTCCGAGGCCACTTCCTCGTATTTGCTGCCGTTGCGCTCGACGAAGAAATTGCGCGCCTGCTCGCGCGTCCAGCGCTTGTGGTGGAGCCCGGTGTCGACCACCATCCGGCAGGCGCGGAAGGCCAGCGCCTGGAGATAGCCCAGCCGCCCGACCTTGAAATCGTCATAGGCGCCCAGCTCGTCGGCGATCTGCTCGCCATAGAGCGCCCAGCCTTCGGAGAAGGCGTTGAAGGCGAGGATCGAGCGGATCAGCGGCAGGCGGTTGGAATATTCGCCTTCCCAGACATGGCCGGGGATGGTCTCGTGATAGGTGAGATCGGCGAGATCGTATTTGCGGTGCAGATCGGTGGTGCGCAGATTGATCCACATCCGACCCGGGATCGTCCCGTCTTTGCTGCCCGCACCGCCATAGGCGGCCGGCGCGCCGGGCTCCTCGGACAGAGGCAGGCGGCGGACCTCGAGCTTGGGATCGACCAGCGTGTTGAAGGCGCGCGGCATCTGCGCGGTGATCCACGCGATGCGGTCGTCGATGAAGGCCCTGATCTCGGCGCGGCCGGGATCGCCCTCTGCAAACTGATAGCGCGGATCGCGGCTCAGCGCCTGCATCCGCTCGCCCACGCTGCCGCTGGTGTAGCCGATTTCGCGCAGGATCGGATCCATCCGCGCGTGCAGCATTGCGAGTTCCTCGAGACCCGCCTCGTGCACCTCGTCGGGGCTCAGCATGGTGGTGGTGCTGGCGCGCAGCGCCCAGGCGTACCATTCGTCGCCGCGCGGCTGGCTCCACATCCCGGCGTCGTCGTCCGCCATGCCGCGCTGGAGACCGAGTTCGGCGAGCTGGCGGGTGAGCGCCTCGGCGATCGGTCCGGCGACCAGCGGCTGGGCCCGGGCGCCGAAGGCATCCGGCATGTTCTTGGCGGCGAGGTTCTCACGCAATTGCGCGACGAACAATTCGCCCGATTGCGCGCTGGCGATCGTACTCTGCATCTGCTCGAGCGCCTTGTCGAGCAGGAAGGCCGGCGGGACCACGCCCATGCCGCGCGCCGCCTGCATCCGCTCCAGCTCGCCATCGAGCACGCCGGGAAGCGCCTCGAGGCGTTCCATATAGGCATCGGCATCGCTGCCATCCTCGAGCGGGTGGCTGCTGTCGAGGAAGCGCGGCATGTCGAGATAGGTGCCCACGTTCTGGATCACGACATAGGGCGCGTTGCGCCAGCTCCCGACCGCGACATCGCCATAGGGCAGCGCGAAACCGTCGAGCGCGGTCGAATAGGCGCTCTCGACCACATCGAGACTGGTCACCAGATCAGGGTCGAGCCCCTCGCGCGGGACGGCCCGGACCCGGCCCAGATCGCGGCGCAGCGTTGCGGCATAGAGATCCTGCCCGGTCTGCGACTGATCCTCCAGCCGCGCGCGCAGTTCGGAATAGCGGCCCGTATCGACACCCAGCGAGGTGGCCCGCTCGGGCTCGTGCTCGAGCAGATTGTAGGCGACGACCTCGAGCAATCGCTCGGCGCCGATGGCCTGCGCCTGCGCCATCCCGGCGGGGCGGCCGGTCGCGGCGCAGCCGCCGAGCGTGAGTGCGGTGGTCGCGCCAAGTCCGGCGAGGGCCTGGCGACGGGTGAGGGAAAAGCTGGTTTGGGTCATGCCGGGCGGTGTGCGCGCCCAGCATTATCCTGTCAAATCAATCGATATATTCGGGCGGGACCCGGCCGCCGCTGGCCGCGAGTTCGCGCATCGTGCGGCGGTGCAGCCAGAGATTGTCCTCGGCGCTGCCGTCGTAATCGGGGCGTCCCAGCTCGCTCGCCAATGCCTTGCGGCTCTCGTAGTCGGAATCGACATTGATCAGCTTGAGCAGATCGACGATCGAGGTGCGCCAGTTGAGCCGGTCGGAACCCGGCATCGAATCGAGACTGTTTTCGACATCTATCCGATCCTCGGACGCGCGTTCGCTTTTTGGCTGCGCCGCGCTCGCCTCGGCATTGGTCGTCCGTGTCGCAGCCTGTGTCGGCGCAGCGACTGGGCGCGGGGTGTGCGGCCTTTCGGACTCGGGGTCCGTGCCGAAAATCGCATCCTTGATCGAAGTGAAGATACCCATGAATTCGCGCTCCTTGGCGCGCATCGCCGATGATGCGCGCTGTCACGGCTCAACGGCAGGGGGCGCGGGGCGTTCCGTGCGAAACAGGGTTTCGCCTCGGTGGCCGGGCTGGCAAGAGACGCGCCATGCTCGACATCGCGCTCTCGATCACCGTTCTCGCCGCCATCGCCCTGCTCGGGGGTGCCTGGCTCGCCTGGAAGCGCGGCCATCGCAAGCAGGCGCTGCTGATGCTGGTGCTGGTCGGCGTCGCGCTGGTCAATGTCGCGATCTGGACCGTTCCCGACGAGGGCGGAACGGCCCCGCTCGACCGGATCGAGCAGGGCGCGGACCGCTAGCGCAGGGCCGGCCTCAGTCGGGCAATTCCCACCGGACCGCATTGGCGAAGCTGCCGGGCACTGCGTCCCCCTTGGCATTGCGCGCCGGCTCGAAGCGCGCGCGCTGTTCGAGCAGGCGGCAGGTCGCCGTATCGAGCGCCGCATGGCCGGTCGAACCGGTGATCGCGCATTGGGTGACGCGGCCATCCGCGGCGATCTCCAGCCGGAACCGCGCGGTCCCGGTGAGTTCGCGGGCGATCCAGCTCGAGCGATAGTCGTTGGTGGTGATCCAGCGCGCGGGATCGTTGCGCGGACGCGCGGCCAGCGGCGGAACGCCGCTTGGCGTCGGCGTGGCGCTCGGCTGCGCTGCCGGAATCGCGACCGGATCCGGGCCCGGTTGCCGGATGATCGGATCGCGCGGAATGATGATCTCGGTGGTCTGGAAGGGGGGCGCCGGCGGAGCGAAGGAGATCGGCGGTCTGGGTGCGACGATCGTCTCGCTCGGATTGCTCGCCTGCGGGCGGGGTTCCGGCTCGGGCGCGGGTTCGGGCGGAGGCGGCTTGGGCAGTTCGATTTGCGCTCCGGTCAGCGGCTTGGGCGGGGGTTTCAGCACCCCGGTGAACGACAGGCCGGTGATCAGCGCGGTGCCGATCGCGGCGTGGACCGCGACGACGGCGATCATGCTGGCGGGGGACGGGCGGCGGGTCTGGTCGGCATAGGCCATGGGTCAGTCCTCTCTCTGTTTGCGACCGCCTGTGCGACGAGAGAAGCCGGGCGGCCTGCGGAGAAAGGATGTTACAACATAACCAGTCATGCAAGATATTTCGCGTTGCCCGATGCAACGGGTCTCGCGCGTGCGCTTGCCGGCGCCGCGCGGTGCTATGCAGTTCTCGAAGCGAGGGTCAGCGGATGCCCGCCGCCCGGCTCACTTGATCGGGCAGGAGGGGTCGAGCCGGAAGTCGAGATAATTGTCGACCGAAGCCATCAACTCGTCCTGCTCGTTCTCGAAGAAGTGGTTGGCGCGCGGGATCTCTTCGTGATGCACGGTGATGTGCTTCTGCGTGCGCAGCTTCTCGACCAGCTTGGTCACCGCATTGGGCTGGACCACCGTGTCCTGCGCCCCGTGGATGAAGATCCCGCTGGCGGGGCAGGGGGCGAGGAAGGAGAAGTCGTACATGCTCGCCGGGGCGCCGATCGAGATCCAGCCGCGTACTTCGGGGCGGCGCATCAGCAATTGCATCCCGATCAGCGAGCCGAAGCTGACGCCCGCGACCCAGGTCGTCTGCGCTTCGGGATGGATCGACTGGACCCAGTCGAGCGCCGAGGCGGCATCGGACAATTCGCCCACGCCATTGTCGAAGCTGCCCTGGCTGCGGCCGACGCCGCGGAAGTTGAACCGCAAAACGGCGAAACCGCGATCGACGAAGTTCTTGTAGAGCTTCTGGGTGATCTGCTCGTTCATCGTCCCGCCGCCCTGGGGGTGCGGGTGGAGGATCATCGCGACCGGCGCGCGCGGGCGCGGCGCAGGCGAAAAACGGCCTTCGAGACGGCCCTCGGGGCCGGG
>JAHJWA010000195.1 GCA_018828205.1 Alphaproteobacteria bacterium | reverse complement strand
GACCTGCTCGGAGGACAGATTTCCTTTCTTTGGATCACGGAGCGCTGGGCTCGCCGCCAGCCATAGCCGCGGTGCCAACCGTCAACATCCCCCAGGACAATCCTCGCGGCTGATCTCCACCTGCACGGTCGCATGGCCGATGCGGTGGTGATGCTCGAGCTCCCCGGCGATCTCGCGCAGGAACGCGTCGCCGGGATGGCCGCCGGGCATCACCAGATGCGCGGTCAGCGCGGTCTCGGTGGTGCTCATCGGCCAGATGTGCAGATCGTGGACCGCCTCGACCCCGGGCAGCCCGGCGAGATAGCCGCGCACTGCGCTCTCCGAAATCCCCGGGGGCACCGCCTGCAGGCTCATCTTGAGGCTGTCCTTCAAAAGGCTCCAGGTTCCCCAGGCGATCACCAGCACGATCACCAGGCTCACCGCCGGATCGATCCACAGCGCGCCGCTCCACAGGATCGCCAGCCCGGCGATCACCACGCCCAGGCTCACCAGCGCATCGGCGGCCATATGCAGGAAGGCGCCGCGGATGTTGAGGTCGTCGGCGCGGCCGCGCAGGAACAGCAGCGCGGTGCCGGTGTTGATGACGATCCCGATCCCGGCAATCACCACCATGGTCATGCCTTCGACCGGGGCGGGGTCGGCCATGCGGGCGACCGTTTCGTAGAGGATCGCCCCCACCGCGATCAGCAGCAGCGCCGCATTGGCGAGCGCGGCGAGGATGGTCGAGCTCTTGTAGCCATAGGTGAAGCGCTCGGTCGCCGGACGCTTGGCTGCCACGCTTGCCGCCCAGGCGAGCATCAGCGCGAGCACATCGGAAAGATTGTGACCCGCATCGGCGATCAGCGCCATCGAGCCCGAGAGCCAGCCATAGGTCGCCTCGACCGCGACGAATGCGGTGTTGAGGACGATGCCGATGAGGAAGGCGTTGCCGAAATCGGCAGGGGCGTGGCTGTGCCCATGACCAGCCTCGTGCTGGTGGCTGTGCGAGTGACCGGGGCCCATGCGCGTTACTGGTAGACGCAGGCGTCGAGCCCGTCACGCGTGACAACGCCGATCCGCGCCGAGATGGTGTTGCCGTAGCCGCGCAGCCAGCCCGAAGGGTTGGTGACGGACCGCTGCTTGGGCAGCGGCAGCGCGGCCGCCATTCGCGCCGCTTCCAGCGCCGAGAGATCGGCAGCGGACTTGCTGAAATAGCGCTGCGCTCCGGCTTCGGCGCCATAGGTGCCGATTCCCGTCTCGGCGACGTTGAGATAGACCTCCATGATCCGCCTTTTGCCCCAGACCTGCTCGATCAGCAGCGTGAACCAGGCTTCGACACCCTTGCGCGCAAAACCGCCGCCCTGCCACAGGAACACGTTCTTGGCGGTCTGCTGGCTGATGGTCGAGCCGCCGCGGATCCGGCCGCCTTCCGCATTCCTGCGGATCGCGGTCTCGATCGCCTCGCGGTCGAAGCCGTCGTGGCTGCAGAACTTGCCGTCCTCCGCCGCGATCACCGCGCGGACCAGGTCGCGGTCGATATCCGCGAGCGGCTCCCAATCCTTGGTGATTCCGTTCTCGTCCATCAGCATGGTAGCGGTGACCGGCACGGGGACGAATTTGTAGAGGATCGTCAGCGCCAGGCTCAGCGCGACGAGACCGACGATGAGCTTGACGAGAAAACTGGCGAGGCGCGCGATCATCGCGACCGGTTAGGGTCGTGCGCCCCTGCGTGCAACCGCGATGATTGTCGGCAATCGAACTCTACCCTATGCGGTTGTCCTCGCGAACCGGTCGGTAGGATGGATGGCATGAAGAACAGCGGCAACACCATTCTGGTCACCGGCGGGGGCAGCGGCCTTGGCCGGGAATATGCGCGGCGCTGGCACGATGCCGGCAACACGGTCATCGTCGCCGGGCGGACATTGTCCAGCCTGGCGGAAACCGCGAAGGGCCGCGAGAACATTCATCCCGTCGAATTCGACGTTGCCGCTGCTGCGGGAGACGTCGCGGCGTTTGCGACGGGTCTCTGCGAGCGGTTCCCAGGGCTCAACGTGGTGGTGAACAACGCCGGGATCATGCCGTTCGAGAATATCGAAGCAAAGCGCGATCTGGGCGAGGCGGAGCGGGTGGTGGAAACCAATCTGCTCGGCCCGATCCGGCTCATCGACGCGTTCGTCGAGCAGTTGAAAGCGGCCGAGGATGCCGCCTTGATCAACGTCTCTTCCGGCCTTGCCTTCGTCCCCCTGCCCAAGGCGGCGACCTATTCGGCGACCAAGGCGGCGCTGCATTCCTACACGATGTCGCTGAGGAAACGGCTCGAAGGGCTGGTCGAGGTGATCGAGCTGATCCCGCCCGGCGTCCAGACCGAGTTGACCCCCGGACAGTCGCAACGAGACGGATATCTGCCGCTGGACGATTTCATCGCGGAATCGATGGAATTGCTGGCGCAGAAACCCACGCCAAGCGAGATCTGCGTCGAGGCGGTCAGGGCATTCCGCAATTCCGAAGCGAATGGGAATCAGCAGGAGCTGCTCGATATGCTTGCGGCGCGCTGATACGCCGCCGCCGGACGAAGAGCAGGGCAAACGAAAAAGGCAGCGCATCACCGGGATGCGCTGCCTTTATGGTGTTTGCCTTGCCCGGGATCCGTCAGGCGGCGATCGGCATCAGCCTCTCACCGGCGATGGCCTTCATCGCCTTCTGGAGCTTCTCGAAGGCGCGGACCTCGATCTGGCGGATGCGTTCGCGGCTGACGTCATAGACCTTGCTCAATTCCTCAAGCGTCTGCGGGTTGTCGGTCAGCCGGCGCTCGGTGAGGATGTGCTTCTCGCGGTCGTTGAGGCTGTCCATCGCCTCGACCAGCATCTCGTGCCGCACGGTCTTTTCCTCGACCTCGGCGACCGTCTCGTCCTGGAGCGGTCGATCGTCGGTCAGCCAGTCCATCCATTCGCCCGAACCGTCCTCGCCATTGCGCATCGGCGTGTTGAGCGACCCGTCGCCGCCCATCATCATCCGGCGGTTCATGTTGATCACCTCCTGCTCGGGCACGCCGAGCGTGGTGGCGATCTTGGTCACGTCCTCGGGATGGAGATCGCTGTCCTCATAGGCCTCGAGCTGCTTCTTCATCCGCCGCAGGTTGAAGAACAGCTTCTTCTGCGCGGCGGTGGTGCCCATCTTGACCAGGCTCCAGCTGCGCAGGATGAACTCCTGGATCGACGCCTTGATCCACCACATCGCATAGGTGGCGAGCCGGAAGCCGCGATCGGCCTCGAATTTCTTGACGCCCTGCATCAGCCCGACATTGCCTTCGGAGATCAGATCCGAAACGGGCAGGCCGTAGCCGCGATAGCCCATGGCGATCTTGGCCACGAGCCGCAGATGCGAGGTGACGAGCTGCGCCGCGGCGTCCGAATCCTCGTGTTCCTCGTAGCGCTTGGCGAGCATGTATTCCTGCTCGGCCGTAAGTACGGGGAATTTCTTGATTTCGGAGAGATAGCGGTTGAGGCTCTGCTCACCGCCCAGCGCCGGGACGCTCAATGATTTGGAATTGCTCACGATTACCCTGACCTTTCTAGCGTCAGCCTCGTTGCACCGGACCCCTGCTGGGCATCCGACTGTTCGGGCCACTGGTTCACTTATAGACTATGGCCGCGCGCCTGGAAGCGACTTTCATCGATTTCAACGAGCGGTTTCGTCGATCAGTTCCCGCATGTCCTGGGGCAATTCGGCGGTGAATTGTACCGTCTCGCCAGTCGCCGGATGGACGAAGCCGAGCTCCGCGGCATGAAGCGCCTGGCGCTGGAAACCGATCTCGGAAAGCAGTTCTCGCAACGCCTTGGGCGTGCGTCCGTAGATTGGATCTCCCAATAGCGGATGACCGATTGACATCAGGTGAACCCGGACCTGGTGCGTGCGCCCGGTCTCGAGCCGGCATTCGACCAGCGTCGCATGGTCGAGCCGGCGGATCGACTTGTAATGGGTGACTGCATGCTTGCCGCGTTCGGCATCCTCCTGGAGCACCGCCATCTTCTTGCGATCGCGATCGGAGCGGCCGAGCCGTGCCTCGATCCGGCCCGACGGCGGGTTGGGGTGCCCGGCGCAAACCGCCAGATAGCGGCGATGGACGCTGTGCTCGGAGAATTGCGCGGCCAGGCTCTCGTGCGAAGCATCGGTCTTGGCGACCACGATCAGCCCCGAGGTGTCCTTGTCGATCCGGTGGACGATCCCGGGACGGGCGATGCCGTTGATCCCCGAGAGCCGCCCGGCGCAGTGAAACAGCAGCGCGTTGACCAGCGTCCCGTCGCGATTGCCCGCTGCGGGGTGGACCACCATGCCCGCCGGCTTGTCGACCACGATCAGATGTTCGTCCTCGAAGGCCACCGTGAGCGGGATGTCCTGCGGTTCGACGTCGAGCGGCTTGGCGGGCGGCAGGGTGACGGCGAATCGCGCGCCGGCGGCGATCTTGCTCGAGGGCTCGCGCACGACCGCGCCCGCGACGCTGACCGCGCCATCGGCGATCAGCCGTTTGACCCGCTCGCGCGACAACCCGGCGGCGCCGGCCACGGCCTTGTCGAGCCGCTCGGACCGTTCGATGGTCCCGGTGATGATTTCCTTGGCGCTCATGATTACAGAGCCATGGGTGATGACCCTTGATGTGACAAGCGAGCTGTTCGATGCTTTGTTGGCCGAGGCCGATGCGGCGCACCCGCGCGAGTGCTGCGGCCTGCTGATCGGCGACCCCGCAGAGGGGCGGATCGATGCCTTTGCAGCGGCGGGGAACGTCCACCCCCAGCCCGAAACCCGGTTCGAGATCGACCCGCAGGCGCTGATCGATGCCCACCGTGCCGGTCGCTCGGGCGGGCCGCAGCTGGTGGGCTATTACCATTCGCATCCCGATGGCGAGCCGCGCCCCTCCGCGACCGATGCCGCCATGGCGGCGGGTGACGGGATGATCTGGGCGATCATAGGGGGCGGCCGAGTCGCTTTCTGGCACGCCGGAAGAGCCGGCTTCAGCGCGCTTCCCTATCGCCTGGTCTCTCGCTAATGCTCGGGCCTGGCTTTAGAACTTTGGAAACCATGTCCGAAAACTCCTCCGTCGATCTCGCCGCGCTGCTGTGTTCCCGCCTGTGCCATGACCTGCTTTCGCCGGTCGGGGCGCTCAGCAACGGACTCGAGCTGCTTGCCACCGAAACCGACCCGGCGATGCGCCAGAACTGCATGGAGCTGCTCGAGCAGAGCGCGCTGGTCAGCACCAACAAGCTCAAGTTCTTCCGTCTCGCTTTCGGCGCCGCGGGGGGCTTCGGCGACCGGGTCCCGGTGGAGGAGACGCGCAAGCTGATCGACGCGCTGGTTGCGGACAAGGGCCGGATCGAGCTGGACTGGTCTCTCTCGCAGTCCAACCTGCCCAAGCCCGCGGTCAAGGTGATGCTCAATTTCGCCCAGATCGCGGTCGATTCGCTGGTCCGCGGCGGCACGCTCGAGATCGGCGCCGAATTGCGTGAGGGCGCGACCGAGATCGTGCTGCGCGCCAGCGGACCGCGGATCGCCTTTGACGAAGTGCTGGGGCTGGCGCTCGAAGGCCGCCTCGATCCGCAGGAACTCTCGAGCCGCACCGCGCCGGCGCACATGATCTACCTGCTAGCGCAACAATGCGGCGGCGGGCTGCAATTCGCCAAGACCGAGGACGCGCTGGTACTGGGCGCGGTCCTGCCCGAGCCCGAGGGCATGATAGGGTGAGCGAATTGGGATCGGAATTCGGATCCGCAGGGGCGGAACTCCCCGTCAGCAAGGACGAACTGGTCGATCGCGAGGTGCTTTCGCCCAATCACGACGAGCGCGAATTGCCGATTTCGATGGTGGTGATCCACTACACCGAGATGGAGGACAAGGGCTTTGCGATCGAGCGCCTGTGCGATCCCCAAGCCAAGGTCTCGGCCAATTACCTGATCGGCGCGCAGGGCGAGGTCGTCCGGCTCGTGCCCGAGGAGAAGCGCGCCTGGCACGCGGGAGTCTCCTACTGGCGCGGGATCAAGGATGTGAACTCGGCCAGCATCGGGATCGAGCTCGACCATCCCGGCCACAAATACGGCTATCGCCCCTTTCCCGATGCGCAGTTCGAGGCGCTGGTCCCGCTGGTCGCGCGGATGGTGAAGCAATACGACATCCCGCGCGCCAATGTGGTCGGTCATTCCGATGTCGCCCCGGCGCGCAAGATCGATCCGGGCGAGCTGTTTCCCTGGGACCGGCTGGCCGAATACGGTCTTTGCCTGCCGCGCCCCGAAAAGCTGGAGCGCGGCGATCCCTTCGACAACGACGCCTCCTTCTACCTCGCGCTCGAACGCTTCGGCTACGACATCACCGATGGCCACAAGGCGGTCGAGGCTTTCCAGCGCCGCTGGCGGCCAGAGCGGATCGACGGCGAGATCGACGGCGAACTGCGCGCGATCCTGTTCCACTTGCTGCTGGATCGGGATCGGGGGCGCACGCGTTAGGTAGGAGGCGATATTGCGAGAACTGGTTTTCGGCTTGTTGGGGCTTCTGGCGTGTGTGGCTGTCGATGCGCGTGCGCAGGAAGCGCGCGGCCCAGTACCAAGAGACATCGAAACGTGGGCAATGAAAATCCAGGAGGATTATCCCGTCTCCGCGCTGGCCGACAGTGAAGAGGGCACCGTCGCCATGGAATTGAAAATCGACGAAGCTGGGAGCGTTCTTAGCTGTGAGGTTACCAAGTCCAGCCGATCATTCGCGCTGGACGACGCTGCGTGTCGCGGGATGATCGAATATGCGCAGTACGATCCCGCGGTTGACAGTGAAGGTAATCCTCAAGCTGCAACGACGGTCCAGGCCATACGCTACGTTTTGCCGGATATGGCGATGAGGCACACGCACCCAGTTCCGATCGACGAAGCGATCTGGCGGTCCACCGCTTTCGACGCTTCATTCGACCGAGGACTTCGCAGAAGCGGGGCCGACTTTGCGAGCTTTCAACTCGTGATCGATGAGGACGGAAAACCGGTTGGATGCGGCATGAATCACTCGACCGGCAATGCCGCGCTCGACCGAAGAGGCTGCGAAGCCTTGCTACGCCTTGCAACATTCGAACCGGCCGCTTTGCTCGATGGCACGCCTATTCCCGGGTCCTACTGGATAAGTCACGCGGCCCAGGAAGCCCCATAGGATAGCACGGGAACGCTTGGCAGCGCGTTCATCGACGTCTATCTGCTCCTTCGCCAGGGGGCCGGGCAGCCGCGTCGGGAAGCGATTTCCGCCGAGGAAAGTCCGGGCTCCACAAGGAAAGGGTGGCGGGTAACGCCCGCCCGGTCCGCGACCTTCGGGTTCGGGCCGAGGGACAGTGCCACAGAGAGCATACCGCCGATGGCCCGCGCTCCCTCGGGAGCGCAAGCGGCACAGGCAAGGGTGAAAGGGTGCGGTAAGAGCGCACCGGGGCGCACGGCAACGTGGTCCGCATGGTAAACCCCACCCGGAGCAAGGCCGAATAGGGGTCGCGCGCCCGGCTTCCGCAAGGACCGGGCAGGGGGAGCTTTGCCCCGAGCGACCCGGGTTGGCTGCTCGAGCCGCGCGGCGACGCGCGGCCCAGATGAATGGCTGCCCCTGCGGCGCAGGTCCTTCGGGATACCGGTCGCAGGACAGAACCCGGCTTACAGGCCCCCTGGCATCATCTTCCGTTCCGCGAGACCGGCCTCAGCCGAAGATCGCCACCGACTGCAGCCCGTCCATCACCTGACGGCCATCGGCGTTCCACAGCCGCAGCCGCTCGCTCGAATAGCCCGCCGAGGCGTGCTGGCTGGCGTTCTCCGAGAGCCACCAGCCCTCGCGGGTCGCGGGCGCGCTGCCCAGCAGGTTGAACGACCAGTTGATCGAGCTGATCGGGCCGGGCCGCGCCATGGCGCGCATGGCGCCCGGCGGCAGCACGTCGCCCAGCAGGATCAGTTCGCTCACCGCATCGAGCCCGGTCGGCGGCTTGAGCCGCGCCCAGCGGCGCACCACCGGATCGCCCGGCCCGCGCTGGTCCTGAGCGCGGCGCAGTTCAAAATTGTTCCGCAGGAAGGCCGGGCCCTGATTGCCCATCACATCCTCGGCTGCGTCGGGCGGCCCGGGCCAGTCGGCCAGCGCGGCGGCATCGTGGCTGGCGTTGGGCT
>JAHJWA010000194.1 GCA_018828205.1 Alphaproteobacteria bacterium | reverse complement strand
ATCACGATCGCGGACTGGATCGCGAACAGGCCGACCGGGCCGCAGCCCCAGACTGCGACGGTGTCGTCGGGCTGGATCTCGGCGTTCTCCGCCGCCATCCAGCCGGTGGGCACGATGTCGGAAAGGAACAGCACCTTGTCGTCGTCGAGGTGGTCGGGGATCACGATCGGGCCGACATCCGAATAGGGCACGCGGACATATTCCGCCTGACCGCCCGAATAGCCGCCGGTCATGTGCGAATAGCCGAACAGCGCCGCCATCGAATGGCCGTAGAGCTTGGCCGACATGTCCTGCTTTTCCGCCGGATTGGAGTTCTCGCAGGCGGAGAACTGCTGGATCTGGCAGTGGAAGCAGCCGCCGCAGCTGATGGTGAAGGGGACGACGACGCGCTGGCCCTTCTGAAGCGTGCTGTCGCTCCCGGTTTCGACCACCCGGCCCATGAATTCATGGCCGAGCACGTCGCCGGGGAGCACGCCGGGGATCACCCCGTCGTAGAGGTGGAGGTCGCTGCCGCAGATCGCGGTCGAGGTGACCTCGATGATCGCATCGCGCGAGTTGATGATTTCGGGATCGTCGACGGTATCGACGCGGACGTCGTGCGTCCCGTGCCAGGTAAGGGCTCTCATGATTGCTTCTCCTGCTGCTTGGCGGCGCGGGTGTTGTCCTTGCGGTGCGCGGAGGTGGCGATCTCGCCGGTTTCCATCAGTCCCTTGAAACGCTTGAGATCGTGGCGCGCCTGCACCTCGGGCTCGCGCTGGAACAGCTTGGCGATGGCGCGGCCGAGCTCTCCGGCGGGGGGATCGTAGGCCATCACCAGCGACACGCGGGTGCCGCGCTCGCCGGGGGCGTCGGCGAATTCGACGCTGCCGCTGGTCGCGATGTCCGAACCCTCGACCGAGCGCCAGGCGATCCGCTTGCCCTCGACGTCCTCGGAGATCTCGGTCCGGACCTCGACCGTCCGGCCCGCGGGAGCCTTGATGACCCAGACGCGGTGCTCTCCTTCGGCCCGGATCGTCTCGACATTTTCCATGAAGCGCGGAAGATTGTCGAAATCGCGCCAATAGGCATAGAGTTCGGCGCGCGGCTTGCGGATGGTCACCGTGCGACCGAGCACCGCCTGATCGCGGTCCGGACTCTTGCGGGTGTAGAAGGGCGCGTCGTCGTCGCCCCCCTTGCGCCGCTGCGACAGGAACGCCCCGAAGGCGACCCCGCCGATCGCGAGGCCCAGCCCGGCGACGGTGCCGGCAAGGCCGAGTGGTTTGTCATTGGTCATGATAGCTCCTCAGTCCTTCTTCACCGCCTCGCGGTCCCAGAAGCGCAGCTTGGCGCAGCGGGCGATGAAATCCTTGGCGGAACCAGGCTTCGACAATTCGACGAAGCCCTCGTCCATCCGCTTGGCGACCCCGGCGCCCTCGAGCAGCGCCATCGCCTCCGGGACAAAGGCGATGAACTTGGCATGGGCGAAGGCGTCGTTGACGAAATCGATGCTGGGCTTGTCCATGCCGAAATTCTCGGCCGCCTTCTCGCCCATCACCAGCGCCACGGCGTCGTAGACCACCGAGGGGCCGCCATCGATCTTCTGGTCGGCGGCCATCATCTTGCCGTCGGACAGCTTGGCGCCCGCGACATGCGGCGCGATGATCTCGGCCATCGCGCCGGCACCCTTGGCGGCGTCCTTGAGCGCCTTGACCACTGCTGCGTCGCCGCCCTCGGCGATATAGATACCCAGCTTGCGGCCCTTGAAATTGCCGGGACCGTTCTTGAGGATCGACAGCGCCGGGCTTTCGGGCAGATCGTCGATCGGCTTGCGCGCCGCGGTGACCTTGTCGGGCATTTCGGTCAGACCGATGCCGTCGGCGACGGTCTTGGCGAGCCCGTCGTCGATATGGCGCAGATGGCCGACCATCCGCTTGCGGATGTCCATCCGCTGCACCTTGGACAGTTCGAAGACCAGCGCATTGCCCATATGGGTCTGTTCGATCGCGGTCTGCGAGACGTAGAACTGCCTGGCCTGACTGTAGTGATCGGCAAAGGTCTCGCTGCGCACCCGCACCTTGGGTCCGGCGACCGGCGCTTCGTAGCTGGCGAAGCCATGCTCGGCGCTGGCGCGCGGCCCGCGCGGTTCGCGGTTGTCCTCCATATCGCCCGACCAGCTGTTGGGCTCGTAATTCACCCGGCCCTTGGGATTGGTCATCGCCATGTGGCCGTCCTCCTGGAAATTATGGACCGGGCATTTGGGCGCATTGATCGGGATATGCGTGAAGTTGGGACCGCCGAGCCGCTTGAGCTGCGTGTCGAGATAGGAGAAATTGCGGCCCTGGAGCAGCGGATCCTCGCTGAAGTCCATGCCCGGAACGATGTTCTGCGTGCAGAAGGCGACCTGCTCGGTCTCGGCGAAGAAATTGTCGACATTGGCGTCGAGCGTGAGCGTGCCGATGATCTCGACCGGGACCTGCTCCTCGGGAATGATCTTGGTCGCGTCGAGCACGTCGAATTCGAAGCGCTCGGCGAATTCCTCGTCGAACACCTGGATACCCAGATCCCACTGCGGGAAATCGCCCGCCTCGATCGAATCCCACATGTCGCGGCGATGGAAATCGGGATCCATGCCGTTGATCTTGAGCGCCTCGTTCCACAGCACCGACTGCAGACCCTGTTTGGGCTTCCAGTGGAACTTGACGAATTTCGCCTCACCCTTGGCGTTGATCATACGGAAGGTGTGAACCCCGAAGCCCTCCATGAAGCGGAAACTGCGCGGGATCGTGCGGTCGGACATGATCCACATGACCATGTTCATGCTTTCCGGGCTCAGCGTGATGAAATCCCAGAAATTGTCGTGGGCGGTCTGCGCCTGCGGGAAGCCGCGGTCGGGCGCGGGCTT
>JAHJWA010000193.1 GCA_018828205.1 Alphaproteobacteria bacterium | reverse complement strand
GTGGGCGCCCCCTATTTCACCACCGACAGCGGCGCCGCGCTGCGCGCCGCCGAGATGCGCTGCGACGCGCTCCTCAAGGGCACCAGCGTCGACGGCGTCTATGATTCCGACCCCAAGAAAAACCCGCAGGCAAAGCGTTACGACACGGTATCTTACGACCGCGTGCTGGCAGACAATCTCAAGGTGATGGATGCCAGCGCGGTCTCGCTGTGCCGCGACAACGATATCCCGATCGTGGTGTTCTCGATCCGCGAACAGGGCAATCTGGCGCGCGTGCTGGCGGGCGAGGGCGTCCAGACCATCGTCGGCCGGGCGTAGCCGCCGAGGCGACAGCGCGCGCCGCCTGCGATAGACCCGCGACCACACTTTCGAACCGACCAACAGACCGAGGATTCCGAACCATGGCCAAATACGACAAAAGCGATATCGAGCGCCGCATGGCGGGCGCGGTGGAGAGCCTCAAGGGCGATCTCTCGGGCCTGCGCACCGGGCGCGCCAATGTCGCGCTGCTCGATCCGGTGACGGTCGATGTCTATGGCTCGATCATGCCGCTCAACCAGGTGGCCACGGTCAACGCGCCCGAGCCGCGGATGCTGGCGGTGCAGGTCTGGGACAAGGCCAACACCACCGCGGTGGAAAAGGGCATCGCCCGCGCCAATCTGGGTCTCAACCCGATGACCGACGGCCAGACCATCCGCCTCCCGCTCCCCGACCTGACCGAGGAGCGCCGCAAGGAACTCGCCAAGCTCGCCGGGCAATATTCCGAGAACGCCAAGATCGCGATCCGCAACGTGCGCCGCGACGCCATGGAAGCGCTCAAGGAAGACGAGAAGAAGAAGGAAATCTCCGAGGACGACCGCAAGCGGTTGGAGGACGAGGTCCAGAAGCTGACCGACAAATACGTCGCCGAGGCCGATGCCGCCGGCGAGGCGAAGGAGAAGGAAATCCTCACCCAGTGAGACTCGCTTCGTCCCGTCCGGCCCAGCGCCTGCCCCTGGGGTCGCACAAGTGACCGGGCCTGCGAGCGCCGACCCCGGTCGCGCGCGCCATGTCGCGATCATCATGGATGGCAATGGCCGCTGGGCCAAGCGGCGGTATCTGCCGCGCGCGATCGGCCATCAGCGCGGGGTCGAGGCGGTCCGGCGGCTGGTCCGCGAGATCGAGCCGATGGGGCTCGACTGTCTGACGCTCTACGCCTTCAGCAGCGAGAACTGGAAGCGCCCCGAGGACGAGATCGACCATCTCATGGGTCTGCTGCGCAAATTCATCGTCTCGGACCTGCCCGATTTCATCGCGAATGACGTCAGGTTGAAAATCGTCGGCGATTACAGGGCGTTGGCGCCCGACATTGTCGCCATGCTCGAAGATGCACTGGAGCGCACCGCCACGGGTTCGCGGATCCTCGCGGTGGCGCTCAACTACGGGTCGCAGCAGGAGATCACCCGCGCCGCGGCGCTTGCCGCGCAGGAGGGCGAGGTGACCGAGGCGAGCATCGCACGGCATCTCTACACCGCGGACCTGCCCCCGCTCGACCTGCTGATCCGCACCAGCGGCGAGGTGCGGCTGTCCAATTTCCTGCTCTGGCAATCGGCCTATGCCGAGATGATCTTCACCGATGTGCTGTGGCCCGACTACACGCCCGCGCATCTCGCCGAGGCGCTGGCGCAATATGCCGAACGGGAGAGACGCTTTGGCGGATGCTGAGCCGACCCCGCACGAGACCCCCGGGGCGCCCGAGTCCGGCTCCCGCGAGCCCGTCCGCAAGCGCGACCGCGCCCGCGCGCGGGTCAGGCGCTATGTCGATCTGCCGCTCTCGCTGCGGACCTCCGACCTGCCGGTGCGCGCGGCCTCCGCGGCGGTGATGATCGCGTTCGCGGCGCTGGCGGTCTGGGCCGGGGGGGTGTGGCTCGCCGGCTTCATCGGCGCGGTCGCGCTGGCTACCTTCGTCGAATATGCCTTGCTGGGGCACCGTGCCTTTTCGAGCTGGTCGGGGCGAGGCGTCGCGCTGGTGTTCGGGCTGGCCTATATCGGCTTTGCCGGCTTGTTGCTCGCCCGGATGCCGGTGGTCCTGCTTGTCGGGGTGATCGGAACGGTGATCTTCGTCGACACCTTCGCCTATTTCTTCGGCCGCACCATCGGCGGCCCCAAGATCGCCCCTGCGATCAGTCCCTCCAAGACCTGGGCGGGCCTGCTCGGCGGGGTGGTCGGTGCGAGCCTGTGGCTGGCCGGCTTCGTCTGGATGCTCGCCGGGCGCGGCTCCTTCGCGATGGTCGGATACGACATCGTCGAAGCGGCGCAGATCGTCGCTGCGGGCGCTATCCTTGCCATTGCCGCGCAGTCGGGCGATTTCTTCGAGAGCTGGCTCAAGCGGCGCGCGGGCAAGAAGGATTCCTCCAATCTCATTCCCGGCCATGGCGGGGTGTTCGACCGCACCGACGGGCTGATCCCGGTCGCGCTGCTGGCCGGGCTGATCCTGGCCCCCGCGGCATGACCCGCGCGATCACCATTCTGGGGGCGACCGGATCGGTCGGCGCCTCGACGCTCGATCTCATCCGCCGCAACCGCGCCGACTGGCGGGTGGTCGCGCTGACCGCCAATGGCAACGTCGCCGAACTGGCGAGCCTGGCGCGCGAATTCGCCGCCGAGATCGCGGTGGTGGCGGACGAGCGCTGCCTTGCCGATCTGCGCGACGCGCTCGCGGGCAGCGGCATCGAGGCCGCCGCCGGGCGCACGGCGCTGTGCGAGGTGGCTGCGCGCCCGGTCGACATGACCGTGGCGGCGATCGTCGGCTGCGCGGGGCTCGCGCCGGTGATGGCGGCGATCGAGCAGGGCGGCACGGTGGCGCTGGCCAACAAGGAAGCGCTGGTCTCCGCGGGCGCGGTGATGACCGCCGCGGTCGAACGCCACGGCGCGACGCTGCTGCCGGTGGATTCGGAACACAATGCGATCTTCCAGTGCCTCGCGGGCAATGATCTCGCCGAGGTCTCGAAGATCACGCTGACCGCCAGCGGCGGCCCCTTGCGGAGCTGGACGCCGGCGCAGCTCGAGGCCGCGACCCCGGCGCAGGCGGTGGCGCATCCCAATTGGGACATGGGCGCCAAGATCAGCGTCGATTCGGCGACCATGATGAACAAGGGGCTCGAGCTGATCGAGGCGCATCACCTGTTCCCGGTCGGGCTCGATAAGCTCGCCATCGTGGTCCACCCGCAAAGCGTGATCCATTCGATGGTCGAATTCCGCGATCGCTCGACGCTGGCGCAGCTCGGACCCTCGGACATGCGGGTGCCGATCGCCTCCTGCCTGGCCTGGCCGGCCCGGATGCATTCGCCCTGCGACCCGCTCGATCTCGCGGCGATCGGCGAACTGACCTTCGAGGCGCCCGACGAGACGCGTTTCCCCGCCACCAGGCTGGCGCGGCAGGCGGCGGAAGCGGGCGGGGCTCTGCCCGCCGTGCTCAACGCCGCCAACGAGGTGGCGGTCGAGGCCTTCCTCGCCGGCAAGATTGGGTTCACCCGCATCGCCCTATTGGTCGAGCAGGTGCTGGAGAGCGGCAATCTGCCGCCCGCACCGCACGCGCTCGAGGAAGTCCTGATGGTCGACCAGGCGGCCCGTGCCACCGCCACCTCTTTGCTGGAGTCTGCCTGACTTGGACGCTTCGATCCCCTTCTGGATGTATCTCATCGGTTTCCCGCTGCTGCTGGGGCCGCTGATCACCCTGCACGAGCTGGGCCATTATCTCGTCGGACGCTGGTTCGGGGTCGAGGCCGAGGCCTTCTCGGTCGGTTTCGGCAAGGAAGTGGCGGGCTGGACCGACAGCCGCGGGACGCGGTGGAAGCTCTCGGCGCTGCCGCTGGGCGGCTATGTCCAGTTCAAGGGCGACATGAACCCCGCGAGCGTTCCCGACGGCAAGGCGCCGGAGGATGGCAGCCGCGGCGGGTTCCATCAGGCGGCGCTGTGGAAGCGCGCGCTGATCGTCTTCGCCGGTCCCGCCACCAATGTGCTGATCGCGCTGGTGATCTTCGCCGGTTTCTTCGCCTTCTACGGCCAGCCCGTCGCCGCCGATCCCGAGCGCCAGCTGACCATCGAGGCCTTTGCCGAGCAGTCGCCGGCGCGCGAGGCCGGGCTGGAGGCGGGCGACCGCATCCTCGCCATCGAGGGCAGACCGGTCGAGGATTTCGCCGCGGTGCAGGATGCGGTGATGCTCTATCCCGGGCGCACGCTCGCCTTCACCGTCGAGCGCGACGGGACCGAGCGCAGCTATCCGGTCACGGTCCGCGCCGAGGAGATGGAGGACCGCTTCGGCAACACCTCCAGGATCGGGCTGGTGGGCATTCAATCGGCGGGCTCGGACTATGTCTACGAGCGCGCCGGGCCGATCGCGGCGATGGGGCTGGCGGTCGATCACTCGATCGGGGTGATGGACATGATGCTCACCGGGATCGCGCAGATCTTCACCGGCGAACGCTCGGTCCAGGAGCTGGGCGGGCCGGTCAAGATCGCCAAATATTCGGGCGAGCAGCTCAGCATGGGGGCGATCACCTTCGTCAATTTCGTCGCGCTGATCTCGCTTAACTTGGCATTCATCAACCTGCTGCCAATTCCCGCCCTCGACGGCGGGCACCTGGCTTTCTACGCGGCGGAAGCGATCCGCCGGAAGCCGGTCGGTCAGCGCAGTCAGGAATTGGCGTATCGCACCGGCATGGCCCTCGTGCTCATGCTGATGATATTCGTCACGATCAACGATCTGGTGAGCCTTCCCGTTTTCGGGGATTAGCCGGGGAAATGGAAGCGTCGGCCGTCCGCCGCGCCGCCTGCAAGACTGGATTGCGCATGCTTGAATGCGCAGTGCTTGATTGCATGGGGCGCATCGGGCAAAGGGCAGCGAGCCTGCCCGGATCAGCGGTGTCGCCCCTCCGGGAGATGGCGTATTGTCCGGGTCCGACGATGTTTATGGGACGGGTATCTCCTTGTCGAACAACACTTATACGACCTCTGCCGCAGATCAAAAGCGCGCCTGGCGGCTCCCCGCCATGCTGATGGCGGGGACGATCCTTGCCGGCCTGCCGGTTGCAGCCAGCGCGCAGGGCGCGCCCGAAGGGCCCGAAATCGCGCCGCCGCCGGCCACCGGCGCGGCGCAGGCCGCGGTTCCGGCGGCGCCGACCGTGGCCCAGCAGGGCGAGATCGTCGAGACGATCGCGGTCACGGGCGCGCAGCGGCTCGAGGCGCAGACGATCCTGTCCTACATCAGGCTGCGTCCGGGCGAGGAATGGAACCAGGTCGTGGGCGATCAGGTGCTCAAGGATCTCTACGCCACCGAACTGTTCGTCTCGGCGGATGTCCGCTTCGAGGACGGCAATGTGCTGATCACCGTGGTCGAGAACCCGGTGATCAACCGCATCATCCTCGAGGGCAACGACCGGATCAAGAACGACAAGATCGTCCCCGAGATCCGGCTCGCGCCGCGGCAGATCTTCACCCGCTCCAAGGTGCGCGCCGATGTCGCGCGGATCATCGAACTCTACAAGCGCCAGGGCCGCTTCGCCGCCACGGTCGAACCGCAGATGGTGCAGCTGGCGCAGAACCGCGTCGATGTGATCTTCGAGATCGACGAGGGCCCCAAGTCCAAGGTCCAGCAGATCAACATCATCGGCAATGAGGCGTTTTCGGACGGCGATCTGCGCGGCGAGATGATCACCAAGGAAGCGCGGCTGCTCAGCTTCCTGAGCTCCAACACCAGCTACGATCCCGACCGGCTGGCCTTCGACCAGCAGAAGCTGCGCCAGTTCTACCTGACCCAGGGCTATGCCGATTTCCGCGTCGTGTCGGCGGTCGCCGAGCTGACCCCCGACCAGCGCGATTTCATCATCACCTATGTCGTCGAAGAGGGCGAGCGCTACAAATTCGGCGATGTGAAGGTCGAGAGCGAGCTGCGCGACTTCGACAGCGCCTCGATGAGCGGCCGTCTGCCGATGCAGAGCGGCGACTGGTACGACGCCGAGGCGGTCGAGAACACGGTCGAGCAGCTCACCGATCTCGCCGGCACCTTCGGCTATGCCTTCGCCGACGTCGCGCCGCAGTTCAACCGCAGCCGCGAGAACCTCACGATGGACGTGACCTTCGTGCTGCGCGAGGCGCCGCGCGTCTATGTCGAGCGGATCGACGTCAACGGCAACACGCTGACGCAGGACAAGGTCGTGCGCCGCGAATTCCGCGTGGCGGAGGGCGATGCCTTCAACTCGCTCCAGGTCCAGCGCTCGGCCGCGCGAATCAACTCGCTGGGTTACTTCCAGGAGAATTTCGAGATCAATCAGGTCGAAGGCAGCGCCCCCGACCGGATCATCCTCGAGGCCAATGTCGAGGAGCAGGCGACCGGCGAGCTGCAGCTGTCGGCGGGCTTCTCCTCGCTGGAAAGCTTCATCCTGCAGGGCTCGATCCGCCAGCGCAATTTCCGCGGTCGCGGCCAGACGGTGGGGCTCAGCCTCAACTATTCGCGCTTCTCGCGTTCGGCGCAGGTCAGCTTCTCCGAACCCTATGTGTTCGACCGCAACATCTCCGCGGGCGCCGATATCTACCGCAAGGACTACAGCAACTTCGGCTTCAACCGGAACAACAACAGCACCTTCGAGCAGTCGACCACGGGCTTCTCGCTGCGCGCGGGTGTGCCGCTCAGCGAATATGCGTCGCTGGTCGGCAGCTACACGCTCAACCACGACGACGTCACGATCGATGAAAACCGCTATTTCAGCGACTTCGACGGCGACGGCATCGACAGCTGCGAACCGCTGCTTGCGGGCCGCTTCCTGTGCGACGCGATCGGCGCGCGGACCAGCTCGATCCTCGGGCTGACCTTCTCGGTCGATTCGACCGACAGCCGCCTGCGCCCGACGCGAGGCCGCAGCCTGTCCCTGACGACCGAATATGCCGGTCTGGGCGGGTCGGTGAATTATCTGCGGGTGCGCGGCAAGGCGGCGCAGTATTACCCGCTTCCCGCCGGCTTCATCCTCGCGCTGACCGCCGAGGGCGGCGCGATCCGCAGCTTCGAGGATCGGGGTATTCCGGGTACCGACGATGTCCGGCTGACCGACCGCTTCTTCCTCGGCGAGCCGCAGATCCGCGGCTTCGACATCCGCGGGGTCGGCCCCCGGGTGATCCGTCGCCCGATCCGGGTCGACGCGGATGGCGTCCCCCAGGTCATCACCGAGGATGACCAGATTCAGGACGACGCCATCGGCGGCACGGCCTATTATCTCGGCCGCGCGGAGATCGAGATCCCTCTGGGCACGGGCGCACGCGAACTGGGGCTTCGCCCCTCGCTGTTCCTCGATGTGGGCGGTCTGTTCAACATCACCGACCCGATTCTTTTGCAGAATCCCTTCGGCAATGAGTTCTTCAACCCCCTGCGCGATGCCAACGGGAGCCCGATCTATCTCAATCCGGGCGCCAATCCGGATGTCTCCACCGACGACACGATCGTGGCTATCCCGGTCGGCGACCCGATCCCGGACGGCTTCGTGGCGCAGGGCAACATCATTCCGGCCTTCGAGGAAGTCTTCCTCGGGGACAGCGCCAGCCCGCGGATCTCGGTGGGTATCGGGGTCAACTGGAACTCGCCATTCGGTCCGTTCAGGATCGATCTCGCCCATGTGCTCAAGAAGCAAGAGGGCGACGACACCAAGCTCTTTTCCTTCAACGTAGGAACGCAATTCTAATGAAATTCTCCACCAAAACGCTCGCCTCGGTCGGCATCGCCGCCGCCGTCCTCGCTGCCGCTCCCGCCAGCGCGCAGGTGTCCGGCAATATCGGTGTGGTCAACACGCCTCTCGCCATCGCCCAGACCACCGCGCTGCGCACCGCCTACCAGCAGGTCGGCACCACCTATCAGGCGCAGATCACCACCATCCAGCAGCGCCAGCAGCAGATCGAGACGCTGCTCACCCAGCTCGACACCAACAGCGACGGTGGGCTCGACGAGGCCGAGCAGGCTGCGGCGCAGTCCACCCCGCAGTGGCAGCAGATCCAGCAAATCGAGCAGGAAGTCGGCCAGCTGAGCAACCAGATCGATCTCGCGCGGGTCTACGCGCTCGAGCAAATCCTGCGCCAGTACAGCGCGACGCTCCAGCAGGTCGTGACCCAGAACCAGGTCCAGATGGTGGTGGCACCCGATTCGGTGATCTACGCTGCGCCGGCAGCGGATATGACCGCCAAGGTCGTGACCGCGCTCAACACCGCCGTCCCCAGCGTGCAGACCGCGCCGCCCGCCGGTTGGCAGCCGTCCCGTCAGTCGGTGTCGGTCTATCAGCAGGTCCAGCAGATCTTCGCGATCGCCCAGCAGCAGCAGCAGCAGGGCCAGGCCCAGCAGCAGACCCCGCCGGCGCAGCAGCCCAGCGGTCGCTGACAGCGAACGACGCGTAAAGAGTGGCAGACATGAAAGATAGCGGCAGCGCCTCGGGCGTCGAAACCGAGACGTCCCCCGACGCGGCCTCCCAGGCAGGCAAGGCCACGAGCCTCGATATCCGGGGGGTGCTCAAGGCGCTGCCGCATCGCTATCCGCTGCTGCTGGTCGATCGCGTCCGCGCGATCGAGCACGGCGAGCGGATCCATGCGGTCAAGGCGGTCTCCTTCAACGAGGAGTTCTTTCAGGGCCACTTCCCCGGCGCGCCGATCATGCCCGGCGTGCTGCAGATCGAGGCCATGGCGCAGGCCGCGGCGATCCTGGGGATCGAGACGCTGGGCCTCGCCGGCTCGGGCAAGCTGGTCTATTTCATGGGGATCGAGAACGCCAAGTTCCGCGCCCTGGTGACGCCCGGTTG